>JBDIAV010000045.1:0-24338 GCA_039812645.1 Actinomycetaceae bacterium | reverse complement strand
TGCCGTCGTGGCCATCGATCACCGCGCAAGCCAACACGTCGGTGGCAATCACCGAGGCAGCAGCCGGATCGATGGTGTGCTGGTGAAGCTTATTCTCGTACAGGGCGACCCGCTGCAGCCCATGGGAAGCGATACCCCGCCGATCGGAGTCGATGAGGGTCTCGGTAATGAACGCGGCATCCTCATGTGGGAATCCATAGTGTTCAAACATCTGCGTGAGGAAAGAGGCCAAAGCGCTGATTTTGACGGTCACATGGTCAGTCATGGAGGGAACTCTATAGCTGGCGAGAAATGGCGGGGCTAAGTTCCGGATCATGAGATACGTAGTAGGTTAATGGGTTTTTAAAATTGGAAACATTGTTGCAAAGAGGTTTTCCGGCCCGGAGACCCCATGGGCTGGTGAGGTTTTTGGCGTTCAGTCAGGGATTTTCTTCGTCCGAACCCGCTTGACTGGTCGCCGGAACTCTCACTGGTCTGAATGGTGTGGACGGCTTGGTGGGCTAGCTGTGACTTATTGGTCGTCCAACTGCTCAAAGATGTGCGGGAACAGCGGGCACACCACGGCCAGCGAGTCCTTGACACCGCCACGCGAGCCAGGTGCGTTGATGATGAGCACCCCGCCCGGGCCGCGATGGGTGATGCCCACGAGCCCGCGGGAGAGCGAGGCCAGTGGCGTCACGGTGAGTCCATGCTCGCGGATCTGCTGAGCGATGCCGTCCATACGTACGTCCAGCAGGGGCGCTGTGGCTTCGGGTGCGATGTCTCCCATGGAGATCCCGGTGCCGCCCACGGTGACAATCACTCGCGCGCCAGCCTCGATCGCGGTCTCCAAGGCCGCTCCCACATCCTCTAGGGTTTCGCGGCAGTGGTAGAGCCGGCTGCCGTCCGAACTAGAACCACCGGCAGAGTCAGAACCACCGTCCGAACCAGAACCACCGGGAACGGACTCGGCGCTGGACATAGATTCATTGGCTTCCACGGAACTGGAGTTGTTGGTTGGTGCAGAGCAGCGTGTGGCTTTCTCCGAGGGCTCCTTCAAAATGGTGCCTGTAGAGACTGACTCGCCGGAGACGTCACCAAGGAGGTCCGTGATCTGCCCGGACACATACACGCGGAACTTTCGAAGTAGATCTGCTGCCAGCGGCCCGGCGCTGTCTTCGCGTTTGCCGGAGACGATGTCGTTGTTAATCACGACGACGGCGCCGAGAAGGTCGCGATCCATCTGGCGCATGGGGCGTTCTTGCTTAGCCATTCACTGCCTTTAGTAGTGAGAGACCCAGCCGATAGGTCATACCTTATCGACGTAATCTCTTTGTTCGGTGAGTGTACAAGTAGGACTTCCGTCCGTGTAGAAATGCCCGCAACTATGCCTATACCTGCGAATTTGCAGGAGATGAGAGGTACGGCCCAGATCTGTTAATTACGGAAAGAAAGTCTCACGTAATTACACGGAGAAAGTCGTAAATAAAGATGATTTCCAGAATGGATTCCATCTAGTCTGAGAATAGCAAAAACAAATGAATTTCCGTGTTAATTAATAAATTCGCACGGGGAAGCATATATGGCTGGAACTAAGCGACGGATGTCACAGGTTCGTAAGTCATTCACCATCCTCACTCCGTTCCGTTCGCTCCGGCCCATACGTCCATCCACCCGCGCCCCACCCACCACCCACGTCAGTCATTCATCCACCACCCACTCACTTCAGTCACTCACCAATCCCAATCTCCCCGCAGTCCCACCACAAAGGAGTCCTCATGGCAGCACCGAAAGACTCATCGCTCTTCGCGTTGGGTGCCCACCTTCGCAGGGGTGAAGCCTCCGCCGATGCGCGCCAGATCTTTCTCAGTGGCGGGCGTGAGGCGGACGTCTTCTACCGTCAGCGTTTCAGCCATGACAAGATCGTGCGCTCTACTCACGGCGTTAACTGCACGGGTTCCTGCTCGTGGAAGGTGTATGTCAAGGACGGCATGATTACGTGGGAGTCCCAGGAGGTCGACTACCCGACCACGGGCCCGGACATGCCCGAGTACGAGCCGCGCGGCTGTCCGCGCGGCGCCGCCTTCTCCTGGTATGAGTACTCGCCCACCCGCATCCGTCATCCCTATGTGCGTGGCACCCTGTTGGATGCCTACCGCGCCGCGAAAAAGCGCGGTGGCGATCCGGTGGAAGCGTGGCACGAGGTGATCTCCGACCCGGCCACTGCCCGCGCCTACAAGTCCGCCCGCGGCAAGGGCGGCATGGTCCGCACCACCTGGGAGGAAGCGGTGGAGATTGTGGCTGCCGCGCACACCTCTACCATCAAGGATTTCGGCCCGGATCGCGTCGCTGGTTTCTCCGTTATTCCCGCCATGTCGATGGTTTCCTACGGCGCGGGCTCGCGCTACTTGGAGCTCATGGGCGGCCACATGCTCTCCTTCTACGACTGGTATGCGGACCTCCCGCCCGCCTCCCCGCAGGTGTTCGGCGACCAGACGGACGTTCCCGAGGCCGGCGACTGGTTCAACTCCGACTACCTCATCATGTGGGGCACCAACCTCCCCCTCACCCGCACCCCGGACGCTCACTTCATGGCCGAGGCCCGCTATCACGGCCAGAAGGTTGTGGTCTGCTCCCCAGATTTCGCGGACAACACCAAGTTCGCAGACGAGTGGCTACGCGTCCACCCGGGCACCGACGGCGCCCTCGCCTTCGCCATGGGTCACGTCATCCTTAAGGAATTCCATGTGGGGCGCCAGGAGGAGTTTTTCCTCGATTACATGAAGCGCCACACCGATTCGCCTTTCCTTCTCACCATTGAGACCGAGCCGGACGGCCAGCTCACCCCCGGCAAGTTCCTCGTCGCCTCCGATTTGAAGGACGACGACGGCGCCGCGGCCTCCAGCACCCCAAACTCCAGCAACCCAAACTCCGGCAACCCACTGGCCGAGTCCGAGCACGCGGATTTCCGTCTCCTCGTCATGGACAAGGACGGCACGGTCAAGGATCCGGGCGGCACCATGGCGGACCGCTACGGCCCCGATGGCGCGGGCAAGTGGAACCTCGACATGGAGGGCGTTGACCCGCTCATGTCTTTCTACGAGGACGGCTGCGAGAGTGTCGAGATCTCGCTGCCCCGTTTTGACCTCGTGGGTGAGGTGGGCCCGGGAGCGATTGGCGCCGGCGTCGTTAAGCGCGGTGTCCCGGTGCGTCGGGTGGCGGGCAAGCTCGTCACTACCGTCTTCGATCTCATGCTGGCTCACTACGGTGTGGAGCGCGCGGGCCTGCCCGGTCAGTGGCCTACCGGTTATGATGACGCCTCCGCTCCTGGCACCCCGGCCTGGCAGGAGGAGCTCACCGGAGTTCCGGCCGGTGCCGCTGAGCGCATTGGCCGCGAGTTCGCCGAGAGTGCGCTCGAATCGGGTGGCCGTTCCATGATCCTCATGGGCGCGGGAACCAACCACTACTTCCACTCGGATACCATCTACCGCACCATGCTGGCGCTCACCAACATGTGTGCCACGCAGGGTAAGAACGGCGGCGGCTGGGCGCATTACGTGGGCCAGGAGAAGGTGCGCCCCATTACCGGCTGGCAGCAGTACGCCATGGCTCTCGACTGGCAGCGCCCTGCCCGCCAGATGATTGCCACCGGATTCTGGTACCTCACCACCGACCAGTGGCGTTACGATCCCGGCCGTACCGAGCGCATTTCTTCGCCGCTGGCGCGCGGGGATCTCAAGGACACCACTTTCGCGGACACCCTGGTGGACGCCACCCAGCGTGGCTGGATGCCGGGCTACCCGCAGTTCAATAAGTCGTCGCTGGATCTGGCGGACGAGGCCGCCGCCTCAGGCTTGGCTCCCGGCGCCTACGTGGCCCAGGAGCTTGCTGCGGGCCGCTTGGAGTTTGCCATTGAGGATCCCGATGCCTACGAGAACCACCCCAAGGTGCTCTTCAACTGGCGCACCAACCTGCTGGGCTCCTCGGCGAAGGGAACCGAGTTCTTCCTGCGCCACATGATTGGCGCGGATAACGACGTGCAGGCTGAGGAACTTCCGGAGGACAAGCGCCCGGCCACCATGCGCTGGCGCGAGGAGGGGGCGCAAGGAAAGCTGGACCTCATGGTCACGGCGGATTTCCGCAACACCTCCACCACGCTGCACTCCGATGTGGTGCTTCCCGCCGCCACCTGGTACGAGAAGCACGACATCTCTTCCACGGACATGCACCCGTTCATGCACACTTTCAACCCAGCGATTCAACCGCCGTGGGATTCCCATACGGACTACGAGCTCTTCCAGGAGCTGGCTGATCTGGCCTCGCAGCTGGGTGCCAAGCATTTGGGCACGCGCACCGATCTGGTGGCCGCGCCGCTTAACCACGACACTCCGGATGAGCTTAACTCTCCTCGCGGCGTGGTGCGCCCCCGCGAGGAGATCGGGTGGGTCCCCGGCGTCACGATGCCGAAGATCATCCCCATCGAGCGCGATTTCTCGAAGATTGCCGAGAAGTTCAACGCCATTGGTCCGCTCCCGGAGAAGATGGGCATGGCCACCAAGTCGGTGCCCTTCCAGCCAGCGGAGCAGATCGCTGATCTGGGCAAGCGCAATGGCCTCATCGATACCTCGATTGGGAAGCGTCCGGCGGTGGATACCGCCGTTAAGGCGTGCGAGATGGTGCTGACCCTCTCGGGAACCACCAACGGTAAGGTCGCGGTGCAAGGCTGGAAGAACCAGGCCAAGCGCACCGGCCACGACGCCTCCAAGCTCGCCGAGGGCGACGAGGAGAAGCTCATCAGGTACTCGGATATCGTGTCCGCCCCGGTGGGTGTTATCACTTCGCCGGAGTGGTCCGGTTCGGAGCACGGTGGCCGCCGCTACACGGCGTTTGCCGTCAACCTGGAGCAGTCGAAGCCGTGGCACACCCTCTCCGGCCGTATGCACTACTTCCTTGATCACGACTGGATGCGCGAGATGGGAGAGCAACTGCCCATCTTCCGCCCGCCGGTGGATGGCATGCACCTGTACGGCGAGGCCACTCCAGGCCAGCTCCTCGAGGACGGCCGCGGCCAAACCGAGGTGGCGGTGCGCTACCTGACGGTCCACAACAAGTGGGCCATTCACTCGCAGTACTACGACAACATCCACATGTTGACGCTCGGCCGCGGTGGCCAGACGGTGTGGATGAGCCCGCAGGATGCCGAGAAGGTGGGGGTGCGGGACAACGAGTGGATTGAGGTCCACAACCGCAACGGTATTGTCACTGCCCGCGCCATTGTCTCTCACCGCATGCCCGAGGGCACCGTGTTCATGCACCACGCTCAGGAGCGCACCATGAACACTCCGCTTAACGAGCACACTGGCAAGCGCGGTGGCACGCACAACTCGCTCACCCGCATTCTCATCAAGCCCTCGCACCTCATCGGTGGCTACGGGCACTTCACGTACGCATTCAATTACATCGGCCCCACCGGCAATCAGCGTGACGAAGTCGCCTTGATCCGCCGCCGGAGCCAGGAGGTGACGTTCTGATGAAAGTCATGGCACAGATCGCAATGGTCATGAACCTCGACAAGTGCATCGGCTGCCACACCTGTTCGGTCACCTGCAAGCAGGCATGGACGAACCGCGAGGGCACCGAGTACATGTGGTTCAACAACGTGGAGACTCGCCCGGGTATTGGTTATCCCAAGCGCTGGGAGGACCAGGACCACTACAAGGGTGGCTGGGTCCGCAAGAGTAACGGCAAGCTTGTTCCACGTCAGGGTGGCCGCCTCATGGGCTTGGCGAACATCTTCGCCAACCCGAACATGCCCCAGTTGGATGACTATTACGAGCCGTGGACCTACGAGTACGACAAGCTGCTTTCGGCTCCCAAGGATTCAAAGGCACTCCCGGTGGCCCGCGCCAAGTCGCAGATTACCGGCGAGTACATGGACGCCCCCGAATGGGGCCCGAATTGGGATGACGACCTCGGTGGCTCCATGGAGACGATGCATCTCGATCCGGTCACCCAGAAGTCGGGCGCGGTGGTGAAGGCCGAGATCGAGAAGGCCTTCATGTTCTACTTGCCGCGCATCTGCGAACACTGCCTCAATCCCACGTGCGTCTCCGTGTGCCCGTCCGGCGCGATGTACAAGCGTTCCGAGGACGGCATCGTCCTGGTGGACGAGGACAAGTGCCGCGGCTGGCGCATGTGCGTCTCCGGCTGCCCCTACAAGAAGGTCTACTTCAACCACTCCACCGGCAAGGCGGAGAAGTGCACGCTGTGCTACCCGCGTCTGGAGATCGGCGAACCGACCGTCTGTTCCGAGACCTGTGTGGGTCGCCTCCGCTACCTCGGCGTTCTTTTGTACGACGCCGACCGTGTGGGCGAAGTTGCCGCCACCGAGAACGATGAGGATCTGTACGAGGCCCAGTGCGAGATCCTCCTCGATCCGAAGGACCCGGACGTCATCGAGAACGCTCTACTCAACGGCGTACCTCGCAACTACATCGAGGCGGCGCAGGCTTCCCCGATTTACAAGCTCATCCACGATTACAAGGTGGCCCTGCCGCTGCACCCCGAGTACCGCACCCTTCCCATGGTCTGGTACGTGCCGCCGCTTTCGCCCATTGTGGATGAGGTGACCGCGCATGGCGCCGACGGCGAGGATGCCAAGATCCTTCTCACCGCCATCTCCCGCATGCGCATACCGCTGGAGTACATCGCAACGATGTTCACTGGCGGAAACATGGCCGCAGCGGAGCGTTCGCTGCGCCGCCTGGCCGCCATGCGCTCCTACATGCGCGACATCCACCTGGGTAAGGATCCGCAGGAGGAGATTGCCGCCGCCGTCGGTATGAGCGGCGAGCAGGTGCAGGCCATGTACCGTCTCCTCGCCATCGCCAAGTACAACGACCGCTACGTCATTCCCACTACCCACCCGGAGATCGAGCGTTCGCTCGACGATTTCCGCTGCTCGCTCGATGGCACCGGTGGCGTGGGCATGGGCGGGCCGCGGCCGCAGTATTCCGGTCGCAAGGTGATGGTCGAGCTTATGCCTCGCAGGCCGAAGTAAGCGAGGAACGATGGCTTATCGCAACATGGGGCCGGGCAGGCCCCGCTTCGCCCGTCGTGGTTCACCGCCCGAGGTGGTCCCGGTGTCTGTTTCACATCCGCAGCGCCAGATGCTCTACATGGCCGCATCACTGTGCCTCGACTACCCGCGCGAGGGTTTCGAGGAGCACATGCGCGCCGTATCCGACGCAACCGCGCAGTTCCCCGAGCCGCTGGCCAGCAGATTTGCTGACTTCTGCTCGTGGGCACTGACCACCGGCCGCCGCGGAGTCGAAGAAACGTACGTGCGCACCTTCGACGAGCAGCGCCGTTGTGCCCTCGAACTGTCCTACTACGCGGTGGGGGATACCCGCCAGCGCGGCCAGGCACTCCTTGCCTTCCGCGAACTACTTAGGGCCGCCGGTTTTGAGCAGGCCGACGACGAACTACCAGACTATCTCCCCACGATTCTGGAGTTGTGTGCGAAGTCCGACGACGTCGTCGTCGACAATGTTCTTCCCTCTCACCGTGAGGGGCTAGAAGTTTTGCGCGCGGCGCTCTTCCAGCAGGATTCGCCATGGACCGGGGTGGTGACGGCCATGTGTGAGGTCCTCCCGCATATCGACGACGCCACGCGCGAGCGTTATCAGCAACTCATCCGGCAGGGGCCGCCCGGAGAACTCGTGGGTATTACGGACCTACCCTTCCCAACTGTTCAGGAGGTGCTCTCGTGACCGCACTCGACACTTTTATCTGGGGAATCTTTCCCTACATCTGCCTCGTCGTCTTCATCGGAGGAATGGCGTGGCGCTGGAAGAATGACCAGTTTGGATGGACCAGCCGTTCTTCCCAGCTGCACGAGTCGAAGATTCTCCGCTGGGGGTCACCGATGTTCCACGTGGGCATCCTCATGGTGCTCGCGGGCCATATCTTGGGCATCCTTGTTCCGAAGTCGTGGACGCAGGCGGTGGGCATCAGCCAGGAGGCCTACCATCTCATGGCGACGATTCCCGGAGCCTTTGCGGCCGTTTTGACGATCGTGGGATTCATTCTGCTTATGATCCGCCGGTTCAAGTATGGCGGCGTGCGCCGCAAGACCACCCGCAATGACAAAATCATGCTGGTGCTGCTAGCAATCCCCATGCTGCTTGGTGCCTACGCCACCTTCCACCACCAGGTGTTCGGGGGCCACCACGGCTACGACTACCGCGAGACAATCTCCCCGTGGCTACGCTCCATTTTCTTCTTCAACCCGAAAATCGAGCTGATGGCTGACGTGCCGCTGGACTTCACGCTGCATGTCATTGCGGGCATGTTGCTCATTGCTATCGTCCCGTTCACGCGTCTCGTCCACATGTTCTCCGTGCCGGTGGGCTACACAACGCGCCCTTACGTGGTGTACCGCTCGCGCGATAAATCGGTCTCCTCGGCGCCGCGCGCTCGCGGCTGGAAGCCGGTGAATCAGGTACGCGCCCACGATAGTGAGCCGTCCGAAGGGGCGTAGGTGGACGTCGTCGTCGCCGTCGTCGGTTGACGAAACTGCTGTACCCAACTATCTGAGGGGGCGTAGGCGTCCTGCCTAGCTGATGGCGAGGAGGGGAGGAGTGGAACTCGGAACAGGCGGGATCCGCGCCTCCCTTCTGTCATTCGTTTTTGGATTTATTCCAATAACATGGCATATGCGGCGAGCGTCTTAAATATCTCTGGTGCGTGACAGTAGCATCGCAGCATCCACTCGTACCTCGGTCCTATGATGGAACGTTGAGGTAGCGCTACGATGGCCGCACCGGTAAAAGCACGACAAGGAAATTCGAGGAATCAGATGGCTGTGAAAAAATCCCCGACCAGCCGCAAAGGCTCGGTGGATTCGTTTGCCGGCCTAACAGCTGGCCTCGCTCATCTCACCCCTAGTCAACGCTCAATGCTGTTTGTCCTCTCGGATTTGGGAGAGCCTGCCACTATCCAGATGCTTAGTGATCGGACCGGCCTGCATGCCAATTCGGTCCGGGAAACGCTGTCGGTGCTCATGGAAGCTGGATTAGTGAGGCGGAGCCAGGTTCCCTCCGCTAGCCGTGGCCGTCCCGCGTGGGAGTATGAGACTTCCGTACCCGCGGATATTTCCGCGGTGATGAAGGAGTTCACGGGTTTTGCTAATTCGATCTGTCAGTATCTCCGCTCCACAACAAGTGATCCCGTTGCCCATGCGCACAGCATCGGGTGCTTCTGGGGTCAAGAACTTGTCAGTGATCTCGGCGATCACGGTGAACGACACGAAGACGAGATTCTTGGGATGCGTGATTCTGAGGCGTTACGCCACCCCATAGCCAAGCTACGTATTCTTTTCTCTATCCTTGGATTTGGAGCGGTGGCAGGGGTTAACGATCAGAGTATTAGCCTGACGGTCTGTCCGTTTTCGCGCGACGGCAAGGCTCCGGATCCGCTCATCTGCCATATGCATTCGGGAATGCTGTCCTCCATGCTCAAGAAACTGACGGCAAACCATATCGATGCTGATCTGTACGTGGGTTTTCCACAAGAGCCGTGCGTTGTAGCGCTCCAACCGCGCTATATGGGGGAGCCTGCGGAGCAAGAGCCGATCCATATGCATGGGCACTCCGAGTGCGTGGTGACAGAACCCACCAGCTGACTCGGGGATTCCCTGGATTACGTGAGTCTTTCCTTCACAATTCCGTATATGCGGTATCTGGCATGATTTAATGACCGCGAATGCGGTAGTATTCGAGTCATGGTTAGCTACCGCATTTCCGAAGTCTCGCGTCTGCTGGGAGTGTCCGACGATACCATCCGGCGTTGGATGGATAGTGGGCGGCTGAGTGCCGTTCCTGGCACTTCACCTATCAGAATTGATGGGGCCTCGATTGCCGACTATGTCAAGGAAGCGAATCCGCATGAGGCGGAGGGTCGAGTATCTACTCGCAACCTTTTTGAGGGCCTCGTCATTGAGGTCATCAAAGATAAGGTGATGAGCCAGGTGGTCATGCAGTGTGGGCGCTACCGGGTGGTCAGTCTCATCTCCACCGAAGCTGTCAACGAGTTGGGGCTTGAACCCGGCGTCGTCGCATCAGCCCAGGTGAAAGCCACCAACGTTTCTATCGTCATGAAGGACTGATCGCGGCGCGGATTCATCCGCCCTGAAGGTCAGGCTTCTTGATGACACATGCGAAGGCTCGTCTGAGCCTTCGTTCCTCGTCGTTTTATGCGACGTCTACATACTGGTTGGATCCCTCTTGGGTGTTGATACGACGCCGATTAGACGGGTCTATTTCCACATGGACGCCGATGTCCAGGAATAAAGAAAGGTATACGATGAAGAATTTCCGTCGTGCCGGAATGGCACTTGTTGCTTGCCTCGCGCTCACCGCATGTGGTGGCAATGCTGATAAGGATGCCGCCACCCCCGCGGCTTCCGAGGCGGCTGGCTCTACCGAGTCTGCAGCGCCCGTCGCTGAGTCCCTTGGCGATATCAACGTTTTCGCGGCGGCCTCCCTCGTGGATGTTTTGCCCGAAATCCAGAAGGAGCTGGAAGCCGAGTATCCCGGTACTACCGTTACCTACAATTTTGGCGGATCCTCAGGCCTTGTTGACCAGCTTGTGGGCGGCGCGAGTGCCGATCTGCTGCTGACGGCCAATGCCAAGACGATGACGACAGCCGAAGAGAAGGGCCTCGCTGAGGGCTCGGTCAGCTTCACCTCGAACACCCTGGTGCTCGTTGTTCCCGCGGGGAACCCGGGTAACGTGACTGGGCTGGAAGACGCCTCCACCGATGGCCGCAAGCTTGTTGTGTGTGCCGAGGAAGTTCCCTGTGGTTCCGCGACCAAGCAGCTTGAGGAAGTTTCGGGCATTACTTTGACGCCCGTCTCCGAGGAGCAGCAGGTGACCGACGTGCTCGGCAAGGTGACCTCAGGTGAAGCTGACGCAGGTTTGGTGTACACCACCGATGCAAAGTCTGCTGGAGACAAGGTCGAGGTGATCGAGGTTCCCAATGCCGATGACATCATCAACGACTACCGCGCGGTTGTCCTCAAGGATGCCAAGAACGCCGAGGGCGCCCAGAAGTTCCTGGATCTCATCCTTTCGGACAGTGGTCAGGCAACCCTCAAGGATTTCGGTTTCGGAGCCCCGGTCGTTAAGTAGTTCAACACTATCTCCGGAGGGGTCACCCCATCGCGGAGAGGTCACGTGTAGAAACCGTGGCCACTCCACCGGGCGGTGACCCCTCCGGATGGTTCTTTCGGGCCCGTCGTGTGCGGAGTCGTCTAGTGGAGGAGGAGCATGCCGATGCGTATGACTTTGGGTGGTTCGGCTCGTTCCGGTGGCATGGTCCGTTCGTCTCGCCCGGGAGGTCCGGATCGTCGTCGTTTGTTCCATGGCGG
The DNA here is from genome assembly GCA_039812645.1 of Actinomycetaceae bacterium. Classification (GTDB taxonomy): domain Bacteria; phylum Actinomycetota; class Actinomycetes; order Actinomycetales; family Actinomycetaceae; genus Ancrocorticia. The sequence goes on along the minus strand of JBDIAV010000045.1, from coordinate 12,927 downwards.
TCTGCCCTACGCGCCATGGCTGCTGGTGCCGGGGCTGCTCGCAGGGCTTTTCCTGGTGATTCCTCTTGTCACAATTCTTGTTCGCACGCCCTGGACAGACTTCTGGAGCCTGATCTCCACTCGCGAGAGTATAGACGCCCTGTGGCTTTCGATTCGGACGTGCCTGATAACGACGGCGTTGTGTGCGGTCCTCGGCACCCCGCTTGCGGTTGTTCTCGCGCGTATGCCTGATGTGTGGTGGGCACGTGGAATCCGAACGGTCACGTCCCTGCCTATGATGTTGCCGCCGGTAGTGGCGGGTCTCGCGCTTCTTATGACCTGGGGGCGCAATGGTCTGTTGGGTAAGCACCTGTCCGTGATAGGCATCGAGGTGGGGTTTACGACGATCGCCGTCGTCATGTCGCAGATGTTTGTGGCGATGCCGTTCCTCGTCACCTCTCTGGAAGGCGCGATCCGCACACGCGGCTTTCGTTACGACGAGGCAGCGCTCGCGCTGGGGGCCTCAAAAACTCGAACCTTTTTCCAGGTCAGCCTCCCCATCATGTTGCCGGCTTTTGTCTCAGCGACGGCTCTCGCCTTTTCCCGTGCGTTGGGAGAGTTTGGGGCAACAATCACCTTCGCTGGCTCTCTGCAGGGTGTAACGCGCACGATGCCGCTGGCTATCTATCTACAGCGCGAATCAAATACTGATCAGGCTTTGGCCCTTGCGGTTGTCCTTATCGTGCTAGCGATTGTTGCCATTATGGGAGCGAATGCGCTGGCCGGGCGCCTCCCCGGCGGTAGCCTAGAGCAGAGCCGCTCCGCAACCCCACAGCACCGGAGTGAGGGCGAACCGAACGTGAGAACTTCCGAGGACAGTGAGGGGAGCGACGACGGCGTCGCTTCCGGTGAGGTAGATCCGGCCGGGCAGGATGGCATAGATTCGCCGCGCCGGGGCGATGTGGTTGTGGACCACAACGATGGAGGGGGTTTACGCGGTGCCGCTAGACGGGAGGATTCAGCGTCAAGCCACCCCAAGCTGTCTCGTGGCACTGTGAAACCCGGTCCCGCCATCGACGTCGACGCTGAGGTTGCTGAACGTGGTGTCCGGCTGAAATTGCGTATTCCAGGAGGAAAGCTCACCGCGATTATGGGACCGAATGGGGCGGGTAAGTCCACCCTGTTGGGGCTCATCGCCGGGACCTTGACTCCCTCGAATGGAACCGTATCCTTCGATGGGAGTCCGAACCCGCGGGTGGTCATCCTGCAACAGAATGCCCTGCTCTTCCCGCATATGACTGCCAAGAAGAACGTGGAATTTGCGTTGCGCTGCGCGGGACTGAGCCGGACTGTAGCGCAACAACGAGCCCTCGCGGAGCTGTCTGAGGTGCGATGCCGTGACCTCGCGGAGCGCCGCCCGGACCAACTCTCTGGAGGACAGGCGCAGCGGGTGGCGATTGCTAGAGCCATGGCTGTGACACCGGAGGTGGTTCTCCTTGACGAACCGATGGCGGGCCTCGATGAGACCAGCGCCAATCGGGTGAGAGTCCTGCTGAGTGAGCGGCTTGCCAGCTCCGGCGCGACGGCCGTGCTTGTCACCCATGATCCCGTGGACGCCCGAGAACTCGCGGACGAAACGATCCTTATCCGCCATGGCCGCGTCTACGAGACGCACCCGTAGTCGGCGCGATTCTGACTGCTTCAGGAGTGCAAGAGTGGGGCCCGGAATTAATTCCGGGCCCCACTCTTGTGCAGTGGTTTTACCTGCAATTGTCCTGCCGGTGACTAGTTCACCGTGGACTCCGCGAGGGTCACCTGCACCTCGCGCTGTGTACCGTCTACTCCAACGACGGTCAGCGTGACGACGTCGCCAACTTCGTGTTCCTTCACCAGTTCGGAGAGCATGCTCGAGGTGGTGATGGGCGTGCCGTCGAGTGCTGTCACGGTGTCGTCAGCGACGATGCCTGCTTGAGCGGCGGCGGATCCTTCCAGAACCTCGACGATGCGTGCGCCGGAAGTGGTTCCATTCGCCACAGTCACTCCAAGGGCAGGATTCTTTCCAATCCGTACGGTGTCGCTGGGCTTTCCGGACTTGATCTGGTCGGCAATGTCGAGTGCGGTGGAGATCGGTACCGCGTAACCGTTCACCTGATCGGAGGTGGTGCCGCGGGAGGCGGCCGTTGTGATACCTACAACTTCGCCGTCGCTGTTGAAGAGCGGGCCGCCGGAGTAGCCGGGCACGACGTCAGCATCGGTGACGATGAGATCGGTGAGCACTTCACCGTCCGTGGGGGAGGCGGCATCGGTGGCGGTGATTGTCTCGCCTAGGGCAAGAACGGAACCGTCGAGCTGAGTGAGATAACCCTGACCCGACCCGTTGCCCACAGCGGAGACTTCATCGCCGATCTGTAGCTTCTTGGTATTTGTTGTGACGGTCTCGAGATCCTTGGCGTCGTCGATCTGCAAGAGTGCGATGTCATGGGTGGCATCGTGCCCAAGAACGTGGGCGGTGTACGTCTTGCCAGTGTCGGAGACAGTGATCTGAACATCTTCGGATCCGGACACCACGTGATAGTTCGTGAGCATCAGCCCGTCGGAGGAGATAATCATGCCGGTACCGGCACCCGCCCCGTAGTAGAGATGGGTATTGACGAGAACCACTCCGGGTGCCGAGTCAACGACGGTCCCCGCATCCAGTCCACTCGATGGCGAGGCCTGCTGACCGGGGACGCTTTGACCGTTTTGACCGTTGCCGGGATCCACCTGGGGTGACTGTGGAATCTGGCGAGGCTGGCTCTCTTGAGTCTGCGTAGGCGATGATTCGCTGCCAAAGAAGGTATCGATTTGGGTTCCGATCACCCCGCCCAACAGCATGGAGAAGGCGGCGGTGATCCCAAGAAGTGCGGTGGACCAGCGCCTCTTCTGCCGATGGGACTTCTGCCCGGGAAGGCCACCCGCCGGAGGAATCGTTCCGCCATTCGCGGGGTTAGCCCATGGGCCGGGGTATGCGGCGTATCCATTCTGGAACTGGCCTGCTGCGGATTCTGGATGGCTGGACTCAGCCTGATGTGAAGCCGCGTATTGGCTTGAAGCCGCGTAACCGCCAGCGGGTGCGCCCGGATACTCGCCGTAGAAGGGCGTGCCCGACGACGGCGCTTGCGTCCCGTTCGAGCCAGGGTAGTTGCCCGCACGGGGGTACTGGCTTGTGGGCTGCTCTCCGAATGCCGTGGAAGGGAATCGCGAGGTGTTGGGCGTCGGGGCCTGGCCGTAGTTGATCCGATAGATATTCTCGGTGGCGTTAGCACCTCCCTCAGCGGAGCCGGGGCTTCCTTCACCGGGGGGAGTATGGCCCGCGCCGTTCATGGCGTCGCCGGATGCCTGGTACGAAGACCCGTCCTGTCCTCCGAATGGTCGGGGTTCATGTGGGTCGTTGGTTGAATTCTCGTTGTTCATAACACGCTCCCTGAGAACAAGGTTGTCGCAATTTCTGTAAACGATCAAACACTCTCTCGTGGGGCGAAAACAGGAAGTTTCCTGTGAATCATCTGAACGGCTGGGAGTGTGGAGTGGGACGTGTGGCAATACTTCGCCCAGCCACGATGACACCGCCAACTGGAGTTCCCCAAAAGCCTAGAAAATCGCCGAAAACACGAGGTGTGTGGAATGAGTGAATGGCCAGCACGCGCGAACGCCATTGTTCGAAACGTGCTGCTCATCACACTATATGCCGTGTCTGGAGTTTTTCCAAATGGGGTTCATGAGGTGATTGTCGAGGTTATTTTTATCGCAAACGCCCCGTTCTGGAGTGTAGGAAACTCCGTCTCGGGGCGTTGTTGAGGCACTCCTCAAAGCGTGTGTCTGGTGGGTTGGCCAAGCCAACGCCGTGGCACAGTTGGAATCATGACGTCATGATGTGGGGCGATGGCCTTACGGCTTGATGTAGGCGAACCCCTGGCCCTGCCATTCGACGATCGCAGCGATGCCCTGGGGGACAATGGTGACGACATCCGCGGGAATGTTTTCCTCGGGGATCTGGCGATTGTGGAGTGAGTTACCACAGATCTTGAACTCGACCCCGGCCTCGTGGAGGGCGAGCATGCGCTTGCCGTGTTCGGGATGAACGTCGAAGCCGTTGAAAGAGCGCACAGCAGCACCATTAATCACGACGACGATTTTCGATTCTGAGCCATCATTGGCCGCGTAATACTCGAGGTTGTTAAGGAGCTGTTCCCAGCGTGCTTCTTCGTCAATGTGGAACACGACGTCCGTCATGTTGCCTCCTTCGTGCTTGTCAGCTGTTTACAGGAAGTCCTAAATTGTGAGAACACCTGAGACGTAGAATACATCTTTTGTGTATCAATGAGATTTCGCTTCCAGCGGTTTGCTGTTTCTCGCCTCTGTTACGAGGGATATCAGATCCAACTGGTGAGCCACATATGCGCATGCCACCAGTTGTAACTCACGGTCGTGCCCCACCACAGCGGCATCCAGAAGACTGCCGCCGCGATGATAAGTCCGCTAACCACACCGATCGCCACCAGAGCACGCGTTGACGGTGCCGGTGGCTGCCACCAGGGTACGTCTGGTTTGACAGTTTGCGGGACGATGTCATCGACGGCGAAGAGAACTTCTGGATCGTACGGATCAACAACTTCAGCTACTTCTTCGACGACGACGCCGTCAACCACCTGCTCCCACGCCTGCGGTTTCCCTCGGGAGTGGCCCAGTGTTCCGCTGAGTTGAGCGAGCCCGTATGTCAGAGCAAGAACCACGAAAGGAAGAACGGCAACCGCATAGAACTGGAAGATGGTGCGGTGCGTATAGATCAACCACGGCGCCCATGTTGCGAGATATCCGCTAAGAATCGCCCAGGCGCGCCAGTCTCGTGCGATGAACGCGCCCCAGATAACCACCGCGAGGCCGACGACGGCCAGCCACCAGACGGCTGGATTTCCCACCGAGGTGATGGCCTGCGCGCAACTGCTGTCGGGGCACAGCGTGGCACGTTCCTCTTCGCCGAGCCAGTAGAAGGATACGGGGCGAAGCTGGAATAGCCACTGCCACGCTTGTGACTGGTAGTCATGTGGCGAAGAAAGGCCGTTGTGGAAGGACCACATTGATTCGTGGTAGTGGAGAAGTGAGTTGAGTGCCTTCGGGGCCCAGGGCCAGGGAAGGCTTTCGCCTTGGGCCAGGGCATCTTCTGCCCAATGCCTGTCATACCCGTGCGGATTGCGGAACCATGGGTACCAGGTGGCCACATAGGTGATGAGAGCCGTGGGGACGAGGGCAATAAATGCGGGCACGCCCTCCTGGAAAACTCCTGCTCCAAACCAGAGGCGAACACCGACGGTGCGGCGGGCGCTGACTCCCCAGAAGAAGGCAATCAGGCCAAAAACGGCGATGGCGTAGAGCCCCGACCATTTCACACCGCACGCCAGTCCCAGCAATACGCCGGTGGCGACCATCCAAGGGCGAGCAAAGAGCCGTGGCCCCCAGGCATCTGTAGGCCGGACACCGTCGTCGACAAACTCTCCGGATGCGACGCGGCGAGCAAGCCGTGTCCGAGTCCAATCGCGATCCAGAAGCAAGGTGGTAAAGGCGGCCAATACGAAGAAGGCAAGGATATTGTCGAGAATTCCGGTGCGCGACATGGTGATCCCCATGCCGTCAAGAGCCATGGCAAGACCCGCGAATCCAGCAAGGAGGGGAGAGCGGAAAAGTCGCAGAGCAATGTAAACGATGAGAAGGACGGACGCTACTCCTAGAACGGCTGTGGTGAAACGCCAGCCCAGGCCGTTATCGGTGCCAAAGATGGCTTGACCGATTGCCATGAGCCATTTGCCGAGAGGGGGATGGACCACGTAGTCAGGGTTGTTGGTGAGGGCAAACGAATAGTCGCCGTCGAGGAAGTGGAGGTTAGCGTTGTCACCCTCCCAGGCGCCCTCAAAACCCTGCGTGAGAAGTGAGTACGCTCCCTTGACGTAGTAAGTTTCGTCGAAGATCAGCTCGCGGGGATGGCCCAGATTCCAGAACCGTGTGAAGAATGCGAGCAGACCCGCAACGAGCGCTACCAACAAGCCACGGACTCGTAGCGCTGTGGGTAAGGGACCAACCACTCCCAACCGGGAGAGGAGTTCGGTTTCCCAGCGCTGGGACTCGTCGGCTGTGAGCTTCCTGCGGGGACGGGTTGTTCGTTGCTGTGTCTCGGTCACGTCGCAAATTCTACCGACCTGTGGGAAAGTGGGAAGCATGGCCGGAATAATCACCCTCGCAGCAACCCCCATCGGCAACGACGGCGACGCCTCCGCGCGGCTCCGTACAGAGATGGAAGAGGCGGACGTCATTGCCGCTGAGGATACGAGGAGGTTCCTCAATCTGGCCTCGCGTTTAGGTATTAACATCACCGCGCGGGTGCTTTCGTATTACGAACATAACGAGGCCGAACGTGGTCCGTACCTGCTGGAACTTGCGCGTTCCCAGCGGGTGCTGGTGGTGAGCGACGCCGGCATGCCCTCCGTTTCTGATCCCGGTTACCGGCTGGTGGCGCGAGCGCACGAAGCGGGAGTGCCCGTGACCGTGGCACCTGGACCGTCGGCGGTGCTGACAGCGCTCGCGATCTCTGGGCTGGCCACCGACCGTTTCTGTTTCGAAGGATTTTTGGCGCGTAAGCCCGGCGAGTTGAACTCGCAGCTTCGTGAGTTGGCGCGCGAGCAGCGAACCATGGTGTTCTTCGAGTCGCCGCGCCGCTTACCCGCCACCCTCGCGGCAATGGCCGAGGCATGGGGAGTCAATCGTGAGGCGTGCGTGTGCCGCGAGCTAACGAAGACTCATGAGGAAGTCGTGCGCGGCAGCCTGGGTGAGCTCGCGGAACGGTTCGATGGTGACGTGTTGGGGGAGATCGTCGTCGTCGTTGCCGGAGCGGAGAGTGCCGAGGCGGACATGAACGCTGCGGTGGACGAAGTGCTGGCCCTTGATGCCGCCGGGCTGCGGCTCAAGGACGCTGCCGCGCACGTGGCGACACGCTCGGGCCTGCGTAAGAAGGACCTCTACGAGGCCGCCCTCGCTGCGCGGTAGTGCGGCTACTGGCCTGGCTTGAAATCGATATCCGAAAAATCGAAGTCGTCATCTGAGACTTCACCGGAGAAGTCAAACTCATCGTCGTCCACATCGACATCATCGAAGTCGTCGAGGTCAACGTCCTCATCGCTCGTGCCCGTGCGCTGAGACATGGACTGGATACCAGCGGTGATGAAGTTTCCGAGATCGAAGTTTTCTTCAAAGTCGTCGTCGGTCTCGTTGTCCGCGTCCGCATCGTCGTCGTAATCGTCTTCAAGATCGTCGTAATCGTCGAAGGAGTCGTACTCGGAATCATCCAGGCCGCCTTCGGAATCGGCAAGTGAGGCGGTATCTCCGGGGATCTCCGCGTCCTCGCCTTCCTCGTAGAAGCCAAAGGCCTCGCCGGAATCGATCTGCTCGACGCCAGCCTCGTCCATCTCCTGGCGTGCCTCATCGCCCAGTTCCTCGCTGACGGGAACCGTGAGGTCGGATAGGACGCGCACGGGCCAGCCCGCCTTCAGTCCGTCGAGAGCTGTCTCCTTGACGCAGTGCGATTCGGCAATACCGACGACGTCGATGGCTTCAATCTCCGCTTCCCGCAGGATATCCTCCAGCGAGCGGTCCCGGCCGTCCACGCCCTCGAAACCGGAGTAGGCGGCGGCGTACTCGCCTTTCTTCACCTCCACGTCAATGGGTAGGGAAGCGATGGCTTCGTGCAGTTCTGCTTCCGGAGTTCCAGCGACGCCGTGCGGTGGCCAGGTATCCACGAAATCGGGCGTGTCGGAGAAATGGCTGCCGGGATTGATGTGCCAGTCCTGGGTGGTAACGATGAGTGCGTACTCGTCGAGGTTGTCCTGAACGAAGTCGGCGATCTTTTCGGCGACGACGTTGCCGCCTTCCACGGCTAGAGCTCCGCCCTCACAGAAAGTGGGTTGGACGTCCACGATGATGAGCGCGCGAGTGGTTTCCTCCATGGGGACTCCTTTATGAGCGATTGGGCCGTGATTGAGGTGTCTAACGTCGGGCGGGGTAGGTGCCTTCGGATAGAACGCAGTATTACCTCGTCCCTGATAGATTAGCGCTCCTCTTCCCATGATGAGAATCGTCTGGAATAGTGAAATCATGGGTGAGTGGAGCTGATGGCGGGTTGACAAAGTCGTCCTAGGTGCCTGGGAGTGGCAATGTGGGAATCATGAAGGATTTAGGTAAAACCCACATGAACTCACATCGAAAACCTGTGGGGATTCCTTGAATTGTGGTGTAGTGTCTGGACCAACGGCGGGTCAACGATGATGGAACCGCTGTGCGGAAGATGGGACCCATGCCCGTTTTCCGGACTTTTATCGGTCGCTCATGCGCACAGGTGCCCGTGAGGTGGATGGGAGTCGAGTGTACGCAGAACAACGTCACCAGTTGATCCTTGATGAGTTGAATGAAACCGGGCGAGTATCGGTCACCGAGCTTGCCGAAAAACACGGTGTTGCGACGGAGACCATTCGCCGCGATCTCGACCATCTGGGTAAACTGCGCGCTCTCAAACGCGTGCACGGGGGAGCGATCCTCACGCCTACGGGTGTGAATGAACCCGATCTCCTCACCCGACTGAAAACCAACATCGCGGCCAAGCGACGTATTGGACGAGCCGCTGCAGGAATACTGGAGCGGCGCCCCGGTGCCACCATCATCATTGACGCTGGTTCCACAACCGGAGCCCTTGTCCCCAACCTACCCCGCGGGGCAGGTCCCATCGTCACCGACGCCTTGGCTATTGCCCAGGCGGTACTCGATCGGGGGCATGAAGTCTACATACTGCCCGGGCATTTGCGGGAGCTTTCCCACGCGGCAGTGGGTGCCGCGACCGTTGATGCCCTGCGTGGTTATCACCCCGATATCGCCTTCATTGGCTGCAACGGGATGGACGAGGCCGGATTTACCACTCCTGATCCACAGGAAGCGGCAGTCAAGACGGCCATGGTGAAGCAAAGCGACCTGTGCGTGATGCTCGCTGATTCCTCCAAAGAAGGCGCTCACCACTTGGCGAGCTTTGCTCCACTCGAAGCGATCGATATCGTCATCAGCGATACCGATCTCTCCGCGGGCTACGTCAAGCACCTGCAAAATCATGGAATTGAGGTCATCTGCGTATGATTATCACCCTCACAGCGAATCCGTCGTTGGATAGAACGGTGACGCTGCCATCCGAGTTGGTCCCCGGAGGGGTCCATCGGATTGAAACAGATCGCATCCAGCCGGGCGGCAAGGGCATTAACGTCGCCCTTGGCGTTCAACAGGCAGGGCTGGAAACTCTCGCTGTTTTCCAGGCCTCCAAGACGGACCCCCTGCTTGATTTACTCAAGAAGGCGGGCCTTCCCTGCCGCGTCAGTCCAATCAACGGGCGCGTGCGTACCAACATCACAGTGTTGGCGGCAGGCGTCACCACGAAGATTAACGAGCCGGGTGAGCCGCTTTCTGACGAGGAAGTTGCCGTTCTCGAGCGCACCCTGATCGATGTGGTGAGCGACGGCGACACCATCATGCTGTCGGGTTCACTCGCACCGGGGCTTCCCGTGGATGAGTACGCTCGGCTGGTGCGCGAGCTGCGAGCCAAGGGCGCCTGGGTGGGAGTGGATACCTCCGATGCCCCACTTGTTGCTCTTGCCGAGCAGTTTGAGACATCCGCACCTGACTTCCTCAAGCCGAACGCTGAGGAACTTGGCCAGCTCACGGGACGCGACGGTGTTGAGCTGGAAGCAGCGGCAGGCCGCGGGGAGTTGGGCGCCATTCGTGACGCTGCCCTCGCGCTCCGCGAACGCGGCGTAGGAGAGGTGCTCGTAACCCTTGGTGGTTCGGGCGCTGTCCTGGCTACGGAAGAAGGCATCTGGTACGCGCCGTCTCCCGACGTCGAAGTGGTGTCCACGGTCGGTGCGGGTGACTCCGCCACAGCCGGATACCTCATCGCACGGGTCGGCGGACTGACGCCGCCGGAGCGCCTTGCCTATGCCAACGCGTACGGATCGGTTGCCGTTTCCCTTCCCGGAACCACTATTCCGCGACCCGATCAAGTACACCCAGATGTCGACGCCGTCGTCGCCCTCTGAACAACGTAGAACAGAGAAGTTTCAGAAAGGACAACACTTATGTCCAACGACATGATGACTCCCGAACTCGTTCGGCTCGGGGTCACTGTTGACGGCGACAAGCACGCCGTCATTGCCAAGATGGCCGAGGTGATTGCCGAAACCGGACGGGCCGAAAAGGCTGGTCTGGAGCAGGCGATGCTCAACCGTGAGGCCCAGTTCGCTACCGGTATGCCCGGTGGTATTGCTATTCCGCATTGCCGGACGGCGGCCGTGAACCAGGCATCACTCGGGTTCCTGCGTTTGGCCAAGCCCGTGGACTTCGGTGCTAAGGACGGACCGGCCGATATTGTTATCGGAATTGCGGCTCCGGACGAGTCGGGTTCAGATCACATGAAGCTGCTGGCGCAGTTGTCGCGTGCGCTTGTGCGTCCGGGATTCATTGACTCGCTGCGAGCAGCCAAGGATGAAGCCGAAGTCGCCCAGATTGTCATGGGTGTTATTGCGCCGAAGCCAGCCGCTGCCCCGGCAGCCGCGGCTCCTGCTGCAGCACCCGTGGCTTCCGACAAGCCCGTGCTGCTTGCCATCACCTCCTGCCCCACCGGTATTGCTCACACCTACATGGCCGCCGAGTCCCTTGAAGCGGCTGCGAAGGCGAAGGAAATTGAGCTGATTGTCGAGACCCAGGGGTCCGGCGGCATTGAGCCCTTCAAGCCTGAGGACATCGCCCGAGCGGGCGCCATCATTATCGCTGCTGATGTCGGCATTTCTGGACGCGATCGTTTCGTGGGTATGCCCATCATCGAGTCCGGTGTTAAGCGCCCCATGAACGGTGGCGAAGCTGAAAAGATGATTGACGAGGCTGTTGCGGCAGCCAAGGATCCGAACGCGAAGCGTGTTCAGGCCACGGGTGGCGGCAGCGGTTCGTCGTCTGGCGACGACGGCGCGAGCGTTGGTTGGGGCAAGCGCATCCAGCAGGCCCTCATGACCGGCGTGTCCTACATGATTCCGTTCGTTGCGGCCGGTGGTCTGCTGACGGCACTCGGCTTCCTCTTTGGTGGCTACGACGTGGCGTTCGTATCCGCGGATGTTGTGGGCGGCTACTCGTTCACCAACCTGCCGGATCATATGCCCTACGTCCAGAATGGCGTGGACATGCTGACCGATAGGTCTGGCATGCTGCTCTACGTCGGTGCTGTCCTGGCCTTCCTTGGTTCGCAAGGCATGGGCTTCCTGGTGGCGGCCCTCTCTGGCTACATCGCCTTCGGCCTTGCCGGACGCCCGGGTATTGCTCCCGGATTCATCGGTGGCGCCGTCTCGGTGTTCGTGGGCGCGGGCTTCCTTGGCGGCCTCGTCACTGGTATCCTCTCCGGCCTCGTCGCGCTGTGGTTCACCAAGCTCAAGCCGCCGCGCTGGCTCGCGGGCCTCATGCCCGTGGTCATCATTCCGCTCTGCACCACGTTCCTGGTTTCGGGCCTCATGTTGGTTCTTCTTGGTGGCCCGCTGGCCTCCCTCATGACGGGGCTGCAGAACGGCCTGACGGGCATGGCCGATCGTGGTCTGGGAGTTCTTCTCGGCCTCATCCTCGGCCTCATGATGTGCTTCGACATGGGTGGCCCCGTCAACAAGGCGGCCTACCTCTTCGCCACCGCGGGTCTCTCCGCCGGTGTTCTTGGTTCGAACAACGTTCCCTTCGAGATCATGGCTGCTGTTATGGCCGCGGGCATGGTGCCGCCGCTTGCAATGGCTCTCTCCACCACGATCCGCCGTAACCTCTACACCGAGGCCGAGCGCGAGAATGGAACTACGGCCTGGCTGCTTGGCGCGGCCTTCATCTCCGAGGGCGCTATCCCGTTCGCCGCGGCCGATCCGCTGCGCGTGATCCCCTCGATGATGGCCGGTGGAGCCGTGACCGGTGCAATCATCATGGCGCTCCATGTTGGCTCCCAGGCACCACACGGTGGACTCTTCGTGTTCTTCGCAATCACCAACCTCCTTGGGTTCGTTATCGCGATCGCCGCGGGCACTGTTATCGCTGGACTCCTCGTTACCTTCCTCAAGGGCCGTGCGGCCTCCAAGAAGGCACAGGAGAAGGTCGCCGCCTGATGGTGGCATCACTGAACTGAAGAAGGAGATACCGGGCGCTAGTCGCCGTCGTCGTTCGATCATCAAAAGCGGTGGTGACGGCGCCTGGTCCCTCCCTGACGAGAACAGTCCGCTTCCGCGGTCAGCTGATCTCATCCACAAAGTGGACACACTCCACTGAAGTTCCTTCAATCCGTCCATTTCACAAATAAACTCAAGCTGTTGGTCTAGCATGTAACGCGAGACCCGAGTTCAAAAGGAGAACACTATGGCTACTCGTACCGCTGTTGTTGGCTCGCAGGTTGGCCTGCACGCCCGCCCCGCATCCGTGATTGCTGAAGCTGCTGCTGATTACGATGACGAGATCCTGCTGAGCGTTGACGGCGATGAGGGCATTGATGCCTCGTCCGTTATGCTCATCATGACCCTCGGCGCCGAGAAGGGCACGGTTGTCACAGTCGAGTCCGAGAACGCTGAGGCAGTCGAGAAGATCGCTGCTCTCATCGAAGCGGATCTGGATGCCTGATCATCTGAATCTCATGGTGGCTCTGCGGCATTGATGCTGCTGATCACCTGAAGGAAGGCCCCGCCGAAAGGCGGGGCTTTTTCTTTGCCCGGGATTCCGCATGGATGTGCCCGGAAACGCGCGGGGAAGTATTCTTGTGCCCATGTCGCATATTCTTTCCGCAGTTGCCTGGCCGTATGCCAACGGCCCCCGCCACATCGGCCA
>JBDIAV010000044.1:0-24477 GCA_039812645.1 Actinomycetaceae bacterium | reverse complement strand
TCGGCACACCAAACAGGCTCGGTGTGCGCTCGGCTTTCCTCCTGAACACCGCTGCGCGGTGATAAACAGTTTCGTCAGCCTCGGCACACCAAACAGGCTCGGTGTGCGCTCGGCTTTCCTCCTGAACACCGCTGCGCGGTGATAAACAGTTTCGTCAGCCTCGGCACACCAAACAGGCTCGGTGTGCGCTCGGCTTTCCTCACTGTAAAGTATTCCCTATGGTGCGATTCTCCCTCCCCTCACGCGAGCAGGCGTGGACCGCCATGAAGTGGACCGGCCTCGCGACCGTCGCGGCACAAGCCGCCGCGATTAGCGCCGTGACCGTCGTAGATTCAATGCGTAAACGCCGCCGCCCGCAATCGGGAATTTTCCCTCACCTACCGCCACAACACGTGGCTGTCGGCGATAACGATTTCCATATCTTCACCTATGGCGAGGACCTCTACGATGTCATGCTCGCCGACATTCGGGCGGCCCGCGACACCATCTACTTCGAGTGCTTCATTGTCAAAGCAGATGAGACAGGCTACGAGTTGAGAAAGGCGCTTATTGATGCCGCGCGCCGCGGCGTCGAGGTGTACATCATCCTCGACACCTGGGGCAATCTCAATTCAGACCCGCGCTTCCGTCACTTCCCAAAGATGGCACACCTCCACTTCATCAACTTCCCCCTGGTACGCACCGGCATTTTCACCGGCCGCGAGCGCGACAAAGGCCGCGACCATCGCAAGATCATGGCAATCGACGGCAAGATCGGGTACGTCGGCGGGTACAACGTGGGCACGCTCTACGCTCACCACTGGCGCGACACCCATTTGCGCGTCAAAGGCGGGGCTGCGCATCAGCTGGAGCTTTCTTTCATTACGATGTGGAATAGTTACCGCAAGCACAACCAGCCGCGTCTGGAGATGGCGCCCTCCCATGACTGGGACGCATCCATTCGCACGATGGAAAACGCCCCGTCGCGTGCTATCTACCCTATCCGCGCGCTCTACATTGAGGTCCTCAACAGGGCATCCAAACGCGCCTGGATTACCATGGGTTACTTCATTCCCGATGAGTCCATGATGCACGCGCTCACGGCAGCCGCACAACGCGGCGTGGATGTCCGCATTCTCATCCCAGAATATTCAAATCACATCTATGCCGACTGGGTGGCTCGTTCGCATTACGATGAACTCTTACGCAGCGGGGTCAAGATCTTCCTCTATGAGGAAGCGATGGTACACGCCAAGACGATGACGGTGGATGGCGAGTGGTCCACGGTGGGAACAGCCAATATCGATCGTCTTTCTCTTGCGGGAAATTTCGAGATCAATATGGAGATCTACGCGAAGCCTTTCGCCAAGGCAATGCAGCGAATCTTCGAGGTGGATCTGGACAATTCACACGAGCTGACCCGCGAGATGTGGGACCAGCGCAGCTACACCGCGTGGATGATCGAGAGGGTACTGCGACCGCTCGCGCCGCTCATGTAATAAGGAGATACACATGGTGTTCCTCACCGACGAACTTTGGGAAACTATTCATGGGCGGGCAGCCCGCTACGACGCGGACAATTCGTTCCCATATGAGGACCTCAACGACCTTCGGGAGGCCGGCTATCTCGCCGCTTTCGTGCCCACCGAGTTCGGTGGAGCGGGCCTCACCCTTGAGGAGATCGCCGCCGAGCAAACGCGTCTCGCCAAGGCAGCGCCCGGCACCGCTCTCGGCATCAATATGCACCAAATCATCGTGGGCTTGGGGCGTCACCTCGTGCGCCACGGGAATCCGCGCGGTGAGTTGATTCTGCGCGAGGCCGCCGCGGGGGAACTCTTCGGTTTCGGTATCTCTGAGCCCGGCAACGATCTGGTTCTCTTCGGATCCACCGCACACGCCGAACCCGACGGCAACGGCGGCTACTCGTTCACCGGCGTCAAGATTTTCAATTCACTCGCTCCGGCTTGGACGCGTCTCCTCACCTTCGGTCGTGACGATTCCGGCGACGACGGCCCGCACTCCGTTTTCGCCATCCTGACGAGGGACGACGGCGGATTCGAGCTCAAGGACGATTGGGATACGTTGGGTATGCGCGCCACGCAGTCACAAACACTGTTGCTCCAGGGTGCTCATGCACCGGAGAACCGAGTGCTGACGCGGTGCGAACCTGGGCCGTCTGCGGATCCGGTGGTGTTCGGGATCTTCGCACATTTCGAGATCCTGCTGGCAGCCACCTACGCGGGTGTGGGTGAACGAGCTGTTGACGTGGCCGCGGAGTACGTCAAGACCCGGAAGTCGGTGAAGAACCAGACCGTCTACGCCAACGATCCTGACATCCGCTGGCGCATCGCCACGGCCGCACTCGAGATGAACGCTGTGGGCCCACAGATTCGTGAACTGGCACGCGACGTAGAGAATGGTATAGACCGTGGTCCGATCTGGATGCCGCAGCTGTCCGCCGTGAAAAATGCGGCGTCTGAAGCCTCACTTCGGGCCGTTGAGCAGGCCATCCGTGCCTGCGGTGGCTCCTCGTACTTCAACCGTTCGGAGCTTTCGCGCTTGTATCGCGACGTGGTGGCCGGGCTGTTCCAGCCCTCTGACCAAGAGTCACTGCACGGCGCTTGGGCGAACGTGATCCTCGGACCGGTCACGAAGTAGCCGGCCCGCCTCGGCAGGTAAACATGAAACGCCAAGCTGGATAAATAGCTGTGCTCGATAAATAACCGAGGGAAGAGGAAATAACCGAGGGCTATCCCGCCGAATTTTCGCGCGGTTATTTCATGAAGGCTCGGTTATTCAACCAAGACTCCCGGTCAGTTACACCGTTCACGCTCGGTTGCTGCGACCTGTCTCAATGTGGGCGTCGCCTACTTACAAGCCACGCCAACGCGAGACCAATCGCGGCACCTGCCGAGTCGATGAGGACATCCTTGGGCGTTCCTGTCCTCCCAGGGATGAAGAGCTGATGAAACTCATCCGTCGCGGCATAGATCGCCGAGATGACAAAGGCGCTGATCAGCGCCTGATACCCACGGGCCTCTGCCCGCTTTTCGAGTCGGTGAGATTCTCGAGGTTCCTGTGAGTTTCGCGGTTCGATGAGTCTTTGGCCATGGCTTCCGCGCAACGCCACAAACAAAAGAATTGCGAGTACCGCGTATTCGCTCATGTGGGCTGCCTTGCGCACCAGGAAGGATAGCGTTTCCGAGGAGATATGAATCCCCAGAGAATAGAGCCAGTTGACGATGGAATCGCTGAGGCCACCCGAGTCTTCGCCCACCTGATGCGAGAAGAAGAAGATTACGGCCATCCACATGATGACCAACGCCCAACGCCACCACAGGCCTAGTTTTCTCATCATTCGACTCAGAGTTCCAGCTCTCCTTGGATAGCAGCGTCGACTGCGCTGGTCGTCCCCGGCTCCCCCGTAGAGTTACTTTCGACACTATCGTCTACACCAGGCAGCACACCGGAGCGCAGCAATTCGTTGAACTGCTCAACGTCGAGAATTGGCACGCCTAGGTCGGCTGCCTTGGTAGCCTTCGATCCGGCATTTTCACCAGCTACCACGGCGGTGGTTTTCTTGGACACCGAACCGGCCGCTTTTCCTCCGCGTAGAACGATGGCTTCTTTAACGCTGTCGCGTGTGTAGCCCTCGAGAGACCCGGTGGCTACGATCGTCATTCCCGTCAGGGTCTGAGGTAGTTCCTCACCCACCTCGTCCTCAAACACCACGCCACAGGCTTCCCAGCGATCAATAATCTCGCGGTGCCACTCCACCTCGAACCACTGCGAGAAGGACTCAGCAATGATCGCGCCCACTCCATCGATTTCCGCGAGCTCCTCGACAGATGCGGAACGCAGAGCTTCAAGCGAGGGGATACGAGCAGCGAGCGCACGCGCCGCCGTCGGGCCAACGTGACGAATGGACAGGGCAACCAACTTGCGCCACAGCTCTTTCGTCTTGGCCTTCTCTAGCTCGTCAACGATCTTGGTGATCGCCTTGCCGGGCTGGGACGTGGTGACCAACTCGGGCTCGCCACCACGCGGGTACTTCCACTTGGGCTTGGTCCACGCCGCGCGCACGCGGCGATAGTCACCGGTGGGTTCACCCTTGACACGTATCTCCTGCCAGATCCACACATCGCGCACGTCATCGGGGTTCAACTCGAAAAGTCCAGCCTCTGTCTCCAACAGCGGTTGCTGCGGGGTGGGGATGCCCAGCTCGCGCTGCACATCGGCCGGAATGATCTCCTCGTGATGGAGAATCGCGCCATCCTCATCTACGATACCGAGCTCCGTGAGCTTCTCATGAGCCAGCGAAATCTTCCGATCACGGCCGGTAGCCGGGTCCTCGATGACAAGCTGATGCCCGGTCGCGAGCGCCATGAGGGCAGCACCTCGGGAGGCCTCCGGGTCGGTCAGCCACTGGGCAGTCACGTCCCCCAACGATTCCACATCCAGTGCGCCACGCGAGCCGATATGACTCACACGTTCAGTGAGCTGTGCCGGGCAAGAGCGGGTATTTGGGCAGCGCAGGTCAACGTCGCCTTCTTTGGCCGGGGCGATCGGTGAGCCACACGATGGGCAGGTCTCGGGCATGTGCCATTCATGCTCGGAGCCATCGCGCAGCGCCTCGACCGGACCAAGGACCTCGGGAATGACGTCGCCAGCCTTACGCAGGATGACGATATCGCCAATCTTCACACCCTTGCGAGCCACCTCAGTGGGGTTGTGGAGAGTGGCCTGAGCTACCGTCGATCCCGCAACAAGCACAGGCTCCATCACTGCGAAGGGTGTGACACGGCCGGTGCGCCCCACCTGAGTACGGATATCGAGAAGGCGCGTCTGAACTTCCTCCGGTGGGTACTTGTACGCAACCGCCCAACGTGGCACACGCGACGTAAAGCCAAGCCGAGACTGCAACCCGCGGTCATTGACCTTAAACACGGCCCCATCAATGCCGTGGATGAGAGAGTAGCGATCATCCGCGTGACGAGCAATAAAAGCTTCAATGCCCTCCCACGAGTCCAGCTGTTCGGTATAGGGCGAAACCGGCAAGCCCCACTCGTGGAATGCCTCGTAAACACCTTCCTGGGTTGCAAGCAACGCCGCAGCAGACTCGGGCACCCCCTGCAAGGCTCCGATGCCATGCGCGATGAAAGAGAGCGGACGGGCGGCCGTGTTGCGAGCGTCTTTCTGGCGCAGTGATCCCGCCGCCGCGTTGCGCGGGTTGGCGTACTCTTTCTGGCCAGCTGCTCGGAGCTTGTCATTAAACTCCGCAAATTCCTTGAGCGGGAAGAACACCTCTCCGCGCACTTCGAGCACTTCAGGCCAGCCACTGCCCTCAAGCTTCTCGGGAATCACGCCGATGGTGCGAGCGTTGGCCGTGACGTTCTCACCCGTGACGCCGTCGCCCCGGGTAGCCGCGACCGTCAACTCACCATTTTCGTAACGGAGATTAAGCGCAAGGCCGTCAATCTTCGTCTCCGCGGTCACCAGGAACCCTCCCGGCAGCTCGGCACGCCTGCTGTTGTACCACTCCTGCAGTTCCTCCAGCGAAAACACATCCTGCAGAGAGTACAACTGCTCCAGGTGCGTCACCGTAGCAAAACCGGTGGTCTCGGCAGGTGCTCCCACCACCCTGGCAGGGGAATCGTCCACTGCAAGATCTGGGAATACGGCCTCAATGGCACGCAGCTCATGGATGAGCTTGTCATAAAACTCGTCGGTGATCTCGGGAGTATCCCCCGAGTGGTAGGCGACTTGCGCCTCTTTCAGCAGTGGCGCGATTTCACGCCACCGGACTGTGGCCTCCTCGAGGCTCGCCGGTAGCTCGGCCTGACCTGGCACTTGAGTCACGGATTCGGTTTCCGACAGTTCGCTGTTCACGGGTCCCATTCTCCCCTAGCGCATAACAAGATTTCCAATGAGAACGGACGAACGTCTCGCTTGATGTCCCACATCTCTCGCAACCCATCCCGATCGCCCCGGCAACCCATCCCAACCATCCGCAATGGACCACCCCGGCACCTTCCACATAGGCTTGGCTCATGTGCGGACGCTTTGCCTCTTTCTCGGCTCTCACAGATATCCAACTGACCTTCGACCTTGACGCGCTCGGCCCCGAATGCGAGGTGCTCACTCCCTCATGGAATGTTGCGCCCACGCAGGACGTGGGGATTATTGTGGAACGAATCCTCGATGGGCGTGAGGGTGATGTTCATGCGGAACACGGCACACAGATCGCTGGGGTGCCCTCGGAGGAAAAAGACTCCTCCACGCAAGGCTCGCGCAGCGTCACTCGTGAACTCCACGTGGCCCGCTGGGGCCTCGTGCCTCCGTGGTCCAAGGATCCTTCTCAGGGACCACAAATGATCAATGCCCGCATCGAAACTCTCGCTGAGAAGCGTACCTTCGCACCATCGCTTGCCACTCGCCGCTGCATCGTTCCCGCAGATGGTTACTTCGAATGGCAGGCCGCCGCGGGTGGCAAGATCCCTCATTACATTCACTCAGTAGATGGCACGCCACTTGCTTTCGCGGGGCTCTACGGCTGGTGGAAGAAGCCGGACGGCTCCTGGCTGCTGAGCACCACCATCGTTACCTGCGCTGCTCAAGGTGAACTAGCTACTATTCACGATCGCACGCCCGTCATCCTCACTCCCGACGAGTTCACCGAATGGCTCGACCCCCACCAACAGGACAAGTTGGTGGCCCTCCAACTCATCGACCGGCCCAACCAGCCGCTCCAGGCCGACGTCGTCGGTAAAGCAGTCGGAAACGTCCGAAATAACTCACCCGAAAATATCCTTCCCCTCACCAACTGACCATCGTGCAGCTCAGGTGGGAAAGCGTATCCACCCGCGGACTTACCCGCCCCTCCCCACGACCGGGGACTGCCGCTTACCCTAGAGACATGGCAACACGGTGGCGGAAGTTTTATACCTTCAAGGGAATCAGTCCCTTTGACGTTGCGCTCTCCGCGGGGATCGCCTACCTGTACTTCGGCCCCAACTACTGGCACAACCTACCGTTCCACGAGCTGACATTTGCCCTCGGAGAAAATTCTCCCTTCTCAGAGACCACACTCACTATCTTCGCCATCGTTGCCGGCATCCTGTACTCGGTTCCCACGGTTTTCCGCCGAACAAAACCTGAAATCAGCGCCGCGCTCATCTTTGTTGGTGCACTCTTGCGATACACGGTCGCCCCTTGGGACACGATCCCGCCGGACCTCGCCGTCCTTATATCTCTCTATGCGGTGACCGTCTACGGAGCAAAATGGGCCCATCGGACTGCCCTCATCGCCACATTCCTGGGGGTCCTCCTTGTGTGGCAGACTCTGTACCGCAGCTTCGATCAAGCATTCCGCTTTGGTTTGCCCGACTGGCGATCAGGGCTGGCCGGTAACTGGTGGAGTGAGAACTTCACCCAGTTTATTTTCCTTATGCTCGTCGTGGTCATCGTGTACACCGTGGCCCTGCTACGCCGCAACCAACTTCAGCAGGTCACCCGCCTCGTCGAAGAAGCCGAGGACGCACGCCGCCGCGCCGAGCAAGAAACGGAACTTGCCGTCTTAGAAGAGCGAAGCAGGATCGCCCGAGAAATGCACGACGTCGTTGCCCACACGCTCTCCGTTGTCATCGCCCAGGCCGACGGCGGACGATACGCGGCAGCCAAGAACCCCGAAGCAGCTGTCAAAGCTCTGGAAACTATCGCCGACATGAGCCGCGGCGCCCTCAAGGATATCCGCTCCATTATCGGGGTTCTCCGATCCTCCACACCCGAACCGGTACCGCTTCTTCCGCAGCCAGTCGCTGAAGATCTTGATGCCCTGGTGGAGAAAGTACACTCATCCGGGACCGACATCACCCTCACCCGAATCGGTACCGCCCGGCCGCTGCCCACCGGCGTGGGTGCCGCGATCTACCGCATCTGCCAAGAATCCATCACCAACACCCTCAAGCACGCTGGCCCGGAGGCACGCATCTCCATCATCTTGCAGTGGATGGGTCACCAACTTATCGTTCAGATCGACGACGACGGCACCGGGCCCAGTCCGAACGACGGCAAAGGACACGGGATCATTGGGATGAAAGAACGCGCGAGCACGTTCGGAGGCTCGGTCTACACGGGTCCGATCGAGGGCGGTGGGTTCCGTGTGATCGCGGCGATCCCGCTAGAGAAAAGCTCCCCAATGATGTGGTCCGCAGCGGTTTAACAGACAGGAAAGAACTCGATGAATACAACGACGAACGAGCAGGTTATACGGGTCGGCCTGGTAGATGACCAGAACCTTGTACGCACCGGATTTGCCATGGTGATCGATTCACAGCCCGACATGCAGGTGGTGGTCGAGGCCGCCAATGGCAAACTTGCCACCGAGCGCCTTGAGGTGGTTCCCACCGATGTGGTCCTTATGGATATTCGCATGCCGGTCATGGACGGTCTTGAGGCTACCCGCCTCATCACCGAGCAGGTTTATGCACACGGAGTGAACCCCAAGATCATCATTCTCACCACGTTCGAAGAGGACCAGTACATTCTTGGGGCGGTGCAGGCCGGTGCCTCCGGTTTCCTTGTCAAGGATGCGCCACCCGAACAGATGCTCGACGCCATCCGCACCGTGTACCGAGGAGATGCTGTCATTGCGCCGTCGTCGACCCGTAGGCTGGTGGAGCATCTGGCGCGTGAGGCAGCGCAAATGCGAGCCACTGATCCCACCATCATTGCTCACCTCACCGACCGCGAGCGCGAGGTTCTCGAACATGTGGCGCATGGCGAGTCCAATCAGGAAATCGCGGCAGCACTCTTCGTCGCCGAAGCAACGATTAAGACCCATATTGGGCGAATCTTCGCCAAGTTGGGAGCGCGCGACCGAGTACAAGCCGTTGTCCTCGCTTACGAGAGCGGCCTCGTACGGCCAGGAGAATACTGACGACAAGCCTCATCGGATCTACCACGCCGCGATCGTTTGTGCACGCGATGTGTTCTTTCATGCACCACCGCCCAAATGTCACGTCCTTGGGGAAGAGTCCTAGGACTCGATGCTGCCCAAATTCTCGCGACGTGGCATCCCTACCTGCAAAAACACTGAATCCTCAGAACGCATGGCGCATTTTCTCTCCGCTGTGAAGGGCCTCTTAGCAGGGAAAAGATCACGTTTTTATCTCTTTACCCACTACCCAAAACCTGCGAATCTTAAATACGGCTTAAGTAACACCAAGCAACCATTGAATGAACGATTCAGACTGGTTGCCGGTAAAAGGAGTACATCACATGGATTGGCGCCACCGGGCAGCGTGTCTCACCGAAGATCCCGAGCTGTTCTTCCCTATCGGGAATTCCGGTCCGGCCATTGCCCAGATTGAGCAGGCAAAGCGAGTTTGCAATCGCTGCGAAGTTTCTGACGTCTGCCTGAAGTGGGCACTGGAGACCGGCCAAGATGCTGGCGTGTGGGGTGGACTCTCTGAGGATGAGCGTCGTTCTCTCAAGCGACGCACGGCGAGGGCTCGCCGCTCCAACGTCGGCTGACAGTCGGCGCTGACACGTAGTCACAGCAGAGCTGGTGGGAATAACTTTTCAGTTATTCCCACCAGCTTTTTTGTTCCCTGCTGTCAGTACGGATCAATTTCCATGTCAAGCACCACGCATGTCCCACCCATATCGCTAGGCCGCCACTCGATCGTCCCGTGCAGCTCACCCATCACCATGGTCTGCACGATCTTTGTCCCCAGCCCGGTACCAGGCCCTCGACTTCCCAGGCCCACACCGTCGTCGTTCACTTCGACGTTCAGGTGATTGCCCTCACGAGTGGCTGTCACTTCAATGTGCCCGCCGTCAGCTACCCCGTGCTCGACGGCATTCGTCACCAACTCATTGAGTACGACGGCCAACGCGGTGGTCTGGTTTGCACCAATCTCCCCAAACTCCCCCGTGATATTGGTGGTCACCGTGGCACCTGTCGTAGCGATGTCCGAGGACATACGCAGTAGCGGCACAAATACCTCGTTAAAGTTGACGCGTTCGTTGATGGTCTGCGACAAGGTTTGGTGGACCAGAGCGATGGTGGCAACACGACGCTGCGCCGTTTCCAACGACAGACGCGTCACCTCATCGCCTGCGCGCCGAGCCTGCATTCTCAGCAGCGCCGATACCGTCTGAAGATTGTTCTTCACACGGTGGTTGATCTCGCGAATTGTCGCGTCTTTCGTAAGCAACTCTTGCTCGCGTCGCCGCAGCTCAGTGATGTCACGACAGAGAATAATCGCGCCCAGGCGCTCACCGTGATCCCGCAACGGCACGGCTCGCATTGACAGAATCACCCCGTGCGTTTCCAGTTCGGTGAGCCAGGGCGCTCGGCCCATGACCACCACCGCCAGGGATTCCTCCACACGCGAATGATCCTCAATCGCTTCGGTCACCAACTCAGCAAGAATCTGCCCGCGAAGTGAGCCCTGAATACCCAGACGGTGGAAGTTCGACACCGCATTGGGGCTCGCATAGACCACCACACCGTCCTCGTCGATCTGGACAAAACCATCCGTCAATCGCGGCGTTCCATGCCGCACACCAGTGGGGATGTTCTCGAAGGGGAATTCA
The DNA here is from genome assembly GCA_039812645.1 of Actinomycetaceae bacterium. Classification (GTDB taxonomy): domain Bacteria; phylum Actinomycetota; class Actinomycetes; order Actinomycetales; family Actinomycetaceae; genus Ancrocorticia. Next base: position 13,896 of record JBDIAV010000044.1, on the reverse strand, counting down.
CCCGTGGTCACCATATGGAGGAGAGTTCCCGCCACCTGTTCGTAATTCTCATGCACCTGGGAAGGAACAACATCCGGCTCATAGGCAGTCACCACACTGAGCACCGCGATAATACGGCCCAAATGACGAACCGGGCGCAAGGTGGAAAAACGCCCTTCAAAGTCCACTTCGCGTTGTAGCCCATCTTTCATGACAAGGGTGGCAGCTTCGACGATGGAAGCAACGGCGGGACGTCCCACGACGTCGTCGTCAAAGAGTGTGGCTGCAGTAGCCGGGCGACAATGCGCGGCATTGGTAAAGCCGCCGTCGTTACGTTGGGCAATGAGGATGAGATCGGCGAAAGCTACATCGGCGATAATTTGCCAATCACCCACCAATTGATGCAACCATTCTCGGTCCGAAGGAGCGAGCATCGAAGAGCGAGAAAGAATATTCGTCAGCGTTGGCATCTCACTAGCGTAAAACAATCGGGCACAATGGGCCTATGCGTATTAAACAAAGCATCACTCTCGATGCCAGCACCGAGCAGATCGTCACCGCACTCCTCTCCGAGGAACTCGCGGCGAAGCGGATGAAACTGCTGGCCATTAAGGATTTCCAGCACAAAGCCGACGGCAACGTTGCGGTAACTCACGTGCGTATCTCGGCTGATCAGGTACCGTCCAAAGCACGGAGTCTGGCGAGAAACGGAGTGAATGCTATCCTCACCACAACAGCTTCCGGAAATACCGTCGATAACACACTCAAGGCTCAAGGTTTCCCGGTATCGCTCGTCTGGACAGTCTCCCTCAACGAGGGTACTCCCACCGTGGCCAACATCGATGGTGACCTCAAGGTGAAGATTCCCATTGTCGGGGCTCGCGTCGAAGCCGCTGCCGCCGAGCGCGTGGACCGGCTCATCGCGAAGGAAGCACAGCTTATCGCCGATGTGATTGCTGAGCAGGGGTAAGTCAGGTGATAGTGCGGCGCTTCTCTGTGCGGAGGCGTAGCCGCTCTCGAGCGTCATGACACAACACAGGCAGGTGCCCCGAGTGATGTTCCTCCACCCAGGGAGGATTTCTCTCACTCGGGGCACCTGTTTCGCTCACCTAGTACCGCGATGCAGACTAGGGTGTGCCTCCTTATTCCCTTCCGTAGCGAGCGGTGGTGTGTGGAATGGTTCGCAAGGCGGAAGGAAGGAGACGCGCCCTAACTCAGTCCTGCGATTGCGAGGCACCAGACGCAGAATTCCAGAACTCGCACTGGTGCCGATCAGAGAAATCGCTGACCATCGTCGAGCCGCCAGCTTCTGCAGTCGCGAGCTCCAGGACAGAGGTGCCATCGAAGGGCTTCCATTCCGTTCCGCCCTCGAACGTGGGCTCCCCTGTCTTGGCAAAATTAATCCAACGCGAAACCATCTCGGCCGCTAGGCCCTCTTGCTCCGCGTTGAGCTTGCGCTGCGTGGCCTGGTAATCGAAGAGGTACACCAGTTCGCTGGTATGCGTAGCTCCCAGATGTCGAGTCGACGGCGGGAACGGGTCACCAAGACTGCGGAACCCAGGAGCAGTCTCATCAGCAAACTCGTAGAAGTAGACATCATATCCACCATCGACAAACGTCTGCGCCGAACCGTAGGCCGGACAGATGATAAACGAGTCGCCTACAAGCCAGCCGAGGGACAGACTAGGATCGTCGCCGCGGTCAGCCGGGTACTTTTCGAGGAGTTGTGGGGCATCCGCACCATAATCAGCTGTCACTGCCGACTCATAATCAGCAACGGACATCGGATAGTTGCCGGATAGGAAGCCTTGCCACTCGTCACGTGTTACACCCACCATGATCGGCACCTTCGCGAGTGTCCCTTCGGAGGCGGCCGTGAGGGTGGGAAGTGGCAGTTCGGGGCCACCGGCCACCGGATTCGTGAGATCGAAACCTGCGGCGGTTGCCACAATCTTGTCGGTGGGGACCTCTCGCAGACAGCTCATATCGCCGGGTTCGCATCCCCAGGATTTAATTTGCTCGGTCATATCGCGCGGCGTATCGGGGATACTGCATCCCATTGATTGCACGATGGCCTTGTGGAAGAGTCCCTCGGCCGTGGGCGAAGCAAGCTGGGCACAGACTGCGCCGCCTCCAGCCGACTCACCGACAATAGTGACGTTATTCGGGTCTCCACCGAATGCTGTGATGTTTTCCTGAACCCACCGCAGAGCCTGCTGTTGGTCGAGGATCCCCCAGTTGCCGCTCGTGCCGTATTCGCCTTCTGCGGCCGTCCCCTCGGAACTAAAGAATCCAAAGAAGCCCAGTCGATAAGCGGGAACAACGACGACGGCGTCACCCGTCTCAGCCATGCGGCTTCCGTCGTAGATATTCGGAGTTCCGGCCGTGTAGCCACCTCCGTGGATAAAGACGACGACGGGTAGATCCTTCGTCTCCGCGTCAGGCGTGTACACGTTGAGGTAGAGGCAATTCTCGCTCAAAGAGCCGTCAGAGTCGCCGCCAATCTGCTGCGCACAATCTGGGCCAGGTTTGGTAGCATCTAGCGTTCCTTCCCATGGGTCAGCCGGCTCAGGAGCCTTCCAGCGCAGCTCTCCTACAGGTGGCTTAGCAAAAGGAATTCCCAGGTATTCACGCACACCATCCGTCGATGCGCCCACGAGGTCACCCTGCGACACACTGACAGCAGGCTGGATGACCGGGCGGACTTCCGTGGAGTTCGACGATTCTCCATTCCCCGCTCCCGAATCATCGTGCCCCGCATTGGTACAACCCGCGAGAAGAGCGATACTCGCCAACACTATCCCGACATGTGCCATCTTTTTTCTTCGCATAATGACAACCTCCTTGTTATCTGATGACGCTGGTCAGACTACCAAAGTACGGAGACATGGGGAGAATTTATTCCTGATCTCCCCCACCCTTCACCTTGAGCGAATATGACTCAACTTTAGTTGCGACTCCAGCACTCAGAGTTATAGGTTATTACCAGAAGTTCGGGGAACCACCCCAACGCCAGAGAAGGAGAGAATGAGAATGGCTAACAACACCTTTGATCCGTTCCGCGACCTCGAGCGCATGATGGCTGGAAGCCTGCGGGCGCCGGCCTCCACCGCAATGCCGATGGACCTCTTCCGCAAGGGAGACACCTTCATCGCCCGCGTTGATCTGCCCGGCGTCAACCCGGAATCCATTGATATCGACATTGATGAGCGCACGCTCACCGTTCGAGCCGAACGCCCCGCCGAGTCCACCGAGGGCACCAAGTGGCTATCCCGCGAGCGCCCCGCCGGTACCTTTGCCCGCCAGCTCACCCTGGGCTACGGGATGGCTGTGGATCGCATCGAAGCGGACTACGCGGATGGCGTCTTGACGCTCACGCTGCCCGTGTCCGAGGAATCGAAGCCCCGTAAGATTCAGGTGGCGCACAAGGATCAGTCCGCCGTCATTGAGCAGAGCTGAGCTGAGCTTGCCGCTTATCGCCTGAGCGGTGAACGGTGAGCAACCAAAAACCGAAGTTGCTCGGTGACGAGTGAATCACATGGGCCCGTACCTTTCAGTACGGGCCCACAGTTACGCACACACATGACACGTCCTACCTCGCACGTTATCGTGCGCTCACATGTGGCGGACCATGTTCGACTCCGCCGTGGCGGCTAGACTTGCTGGTATGGGTATTACAGGCATGGGAATTAATCGAGCCTACGAAGATCTTCTCGCCGACGTCCTGGAGAACGGCACTCGCAAAACCGACCGCACCGGCACCGGCACGCTTTCGGTATTCGGCCGCCAAATTCGATACAACCTCGCCGAGGGTTTCCCTCGCATCACCACAAAGTTCGTGGCCATGAAGGCGGTTAAGGGCGAGCTACTGTGGTTCCTCAATGGTTCGACCAACATCGGCTGGCTCAAAGAACAAGGCATCTCCATCTGGGATGAGTGGGCAGATGACAATGGCGAGCTTGGCCCGGTCTACGGCTACCAGTGGCGCAGCTGGCCCACCCCGGACGGCACCCACATCGACCAGATCTCCCAGATCATCGAGCAACTTCGCACCACCCCGGATTCACGCCGCATCATCGTCTCCGCCTGGAACGTGGCCGACCTCGACAAGATGGCACTCCAGCCTTGCCACGCGCTTTTTCAGTTCTACGTGGCGGACGGCAAACTCTCCTGCCAGCTCTACCAGCGCAGCGCAGACATGTTCCTCGGGGTCCCTTTTAACATCTCCTCCTACGCCCTACTCACCCACATGGTGGCTCAGCAGGTGGGCCTGGAGGTGGGAGAATTTGTATGGACCGGAGGAGACTGCCACATCTATCTCAACCACGTGGATCAAGTGCACGAGCAGCTGTCCCGCGAGCCCTACCCCTTCCCCACACTCCACCTGAACAAGGCTCCCTCAATCTTCGAATACCGGATGGAGGACATCGACGCCTCCGAGGGATACCGCCACCATCCCACGATTCACGCGCCTATCTCTGTCTGATTCGACGACGACGCCCGCCACCGTCCCGTACTTTGTCACCCACGAAGGTGGCCGGGTAGCAATAGGCGCCGCAGGCGTCGTCGTCGGCAAAAAACCGGGGGTGCGATCCTCAACGGACACACCCCCGGTTCGTCTCTCCGGCTCAGCGAACCGGTCGCGAATTCAGAGTCTCAACCTTATTCGAGTTAATCTCGACCCAGCTGGCGATGGAGTCAGTCTGGAACGCCTTGGAGACATCCGCCAGAGTGGCATCATCAAGAAGAACGATCGACTGGCCATCCTCCGACTGGCCCGTTCCGCTGTAGGGCGCGGTCAGCAAGGTGATATTTGCCGGACGCAAGCTCCGCATGGAGTTTCCCAGCGATACGACGTCGGTGACACCCAGCTTGCTATCGATCGCGACGTAGTCCTTCATATTCGTGAAGATCGAAACGAGGTTGGACGGGGAACCAAGAACTTCGGGAGTCGCTATCTTCGATAACACCGCGGATAGCCAAGCCTGCTGGCGGCGGACACGATCGAAGTCTCCAGCGGGGAGATTCTTGCGCTCACGCACAAACTCCAGAGCCTGTTCGCCGTTAAGTTGTAGCGTTCCATCACTCGTCTTAATCTCGACCCCACCAACAAGATCGGTGAGCTTGGTGAACGACGTGAAGTCGACAATCGCAAAATGATCAATGTAGACGCCCGTCAGCTGTTCTACCGTCTGAATCGTCAGCGCGGGACCACCAAAGGAGAACGCCGCATTGATCTTGGCTTGACCATATCCAGGGATATCAACCCAAGAATCACGTGGGATAGACATGACGGTGACCGACTGACGATCACCTGAGATTTGCGCGAGCATCAACGCATCCGTGCGCTGTGCACCGGCTTCCCAAGCATTCGGATCTCCGGCGGAAATTCTGGAGTCCGAGCCCATAATGAGGAAGTTGACGGGCTGTTTATCCGAATCTTTCTCACCCTCCGCCGACTGGCTCCGCGTGGGCCTATCAGAGATTTCAGAGAACGGATCACCAAAACTCTTCATGGAGCTGAACATGTTATTGACGATGAGCCCTATCACCAGTCCGGCAATGAGAAGCAGGCCCAGGAGAGACGAGAGAACGATGAGCGTCACCTTCGCGGGTCCGCGCTTCTTTTTTGGCTTGGCCTGATTTGTCATCTCAGGTGCAGCTCCATCATGCTGCTCAACGTCATTCGCCACTCTGTCTCTCCTTGTTCATTCCACAGTTCATTCCACATGGTGCGTCGTTCGTCGGTTCTAGTTCGTGCCGGTTATGGGATCGGCGGGATCCACCGGAGTAGTAACCGGGTCAATCGGTTCCTCGGTCGGCTCCGGGTCAATCGGTTCCTCAGTTGGCTCCGGCTCGACAGGAACCTCAGTCTCGCCCCCGCCGGTCGAAGGAATCGTCGGTGAAGGCTGGACCGGTGTAGGTGAGGGAGTCGGTGACAAAGACGGTTCCTCATCGGGAAGCTCGGGCTCTTCTTCTTCAACCGGAACCGGCTCGGGCTCCACAATGACAGGGCGATTGTCGATCTCCACCATTTCCGCATTGAGAGCTTCAGCAGCATCGCTCATCTTCTGGGCAGCCGAGTTGTACGATGCGATCTGCGCCTCAGCTTCAGCAAAAACAGCCGGCCGCGACTGTGCACCATCCAAGAGCGTCTGCGCCCGTGCAATCGCAGACTCAAGGCTCGCTTTGTTTCGCTCGCTATCAAGCGTATAGAGAGCTGAGATATCCAAAACCTCTTGAGATTCAGCCATACTCTGGCTAAGTTGCTCGCGCGCGTCATTCCAGCCGGTATCCAAACGACTCTTTTCGTCCGAAAACTCAAAAAGAAGTCCGTTTACCTGTTCCAACAGAGCATCCGACCTCACCTGGAGCTTTGTTCGGACACTCCGCAGTTTCTCGTACTGCGCTTTGAAATCAGCGGGGATTTCCACCTTGATCGTCGCTGACTTGTCACTGACCGCGGCAAGGAGATCCATATCGCTGGCGCCGCTTTCGTCAATTTCCGTAAGAAAATTGAGGACAGGCCTCAGTTCGCGCGTGAGAGCTGCGACCTCGTCAGCATTCTCTTTGAGCTGCTTGATATCGTCGGGTTTAAATCCTGCTGCAGTGGCGTCCTCAATAAAACTAGACGCGGTTTCAGCGCGCGCACTAGCATCCTTGATGACAGCCGGTGAGCTTTCAACAAACTCACTCCACCTACCCTTGGCACCAAAGTTGTCAACGCGCCAAAAGGTAAGGAAAGCCAGAAGTCCACACAAAAGAAGGACAAGCACTGGCACAAAAACTCGCTCTAACCTCACGAGATCCACCCTACCTCGGACACAAATCTAGGACATCCCCTCACTAAAAGTTAGGACTGACAATCTCAGTGATATCGGACGCTACACCTCACTGACATCCGGATATGCCGTGCCATGGGACTGGATATGTCATACTGTTGAGGGGATTCCCACACGCTCAATTGAGGACTAGCCGGTACACTATTTTTCTGAATATATCCGAGGGATGTTGCGAGGGGTGTTCAGTCATTAAAAAGCCGCCTTGTGATGCATCTTGACCACATCGAGGTTTCGCACCAATGAACAATAACGACGCACTTCTCGAGGAACAAAGGATTTAATCGCGTGGTAAGTCGTTCCGAGAATTCGAGGATTGGCATGCCTAAGAATCCTAAACCACTTCCCTCCCATGCAACGGATCAGGGCGAGTGGACAGCCCCGATGTCTGCCACCGCATCGAGTTCAAACCGGATCCCGGTCTCTACGTCGCATCTCACGCCCGTCTCTCACCGACCGCCTTTGATTGACTACATCCAGCGTCTGTGGCAGCGCCGGTACTTCATCATGAGCGACGCTCGTGGTAGGTCAAAGCGGTCCATGCGCTCATCCAGTTGGAGCCTAGTCTGGCTCGTCCTCAGCCCCTTCCTCAACGCGATGGTTTACTACCTTGTCTTTGGAATGTTGCTGCAAACGAGCCGTGGCATCGAGAACTTCCCTGCCTATCTGGTTGTAGGCCTCAACTTCTTCCGCGTTCTTCGTACCTCTCTGACAACCGGCAGTGGGGTCATGAATACACGAGCGTCTCAGAACCTCATTCGTTCGTTTGCCTTCCCTCGCGCATCGATCGTTCTCTCTTGGACGATCCGGCAATTCCTTGACTTCATGCCCGTGTTTGTTGCGACGATCGTTTTCTTGCTGATCGTTCCTCCGCACGTCATGCCCACTTGGCATTGGCTTCTCATTCCGATCGTTATCTTCTTCGGATTCCTCTTTGTATTCGGACTGGTTCTCTTCACCAGCTTTATCACCTCGTTACTGCCCCATATGCAGTACATCTGGCCGCTGGTGGGACGTTTCTGGTTCTACGTATCCGGAATCTTCTTCAGCATGCAGATGTTTGATCCACTGCCAACAGTCAAGACGGTCATGGAAGTCAACCCCGCCTACGTATACCTGAGCATGAGTCGCGATCTTCTTATCTATCAGACGGTGCCCTCATGGGATACCTGGGTCTATATGGCTGGTTGGGCCTTCCTTTTCACAGCTCTCGGCTTCATTCTTTTCTGGACACGGGAGGATCGATACGGTGAAGCAAACTGAACCCACACCGGACGTAACCGCTGGCGGTACTGAATCCGCCGACCATCCCCTGTTAAACGCCCCGCGCGTCAAGGAACCATCTCAGCCTATTGTTGCGCCTCAGACACCGGTTTCTCCTCAGCAGCCTTCTCCGGCACCAAAAGAAACCCTGCAGAACAAGCAAGGTCTTCAACCTTCACATGGGAAACATCGCGATGACTCGGGCAAGAAGGCCGCCGCTGCTCAACCGAAAGCCAAAGGTCAAGCGTCAGCAAAACCTCTCCAGGCTCCTCGAATCCCCAAGCTAGGGGAACCAGCCGTCGTGCTTGACCGTGTGAGTGTGTCCTACACAAGCAAAATTGATCGCGGTGTCACCCCTCATCGCAACCAACTCACCCGTACCCTCGACCGGATGATTCCAGGAGGCAGGAAACAACGGGTTCACGCAGTCAAGGACGTAAGTCTCGTTGTCTATAGCGGTGAATCTGTCGGGCTCATTGGAGTGAACGGAGCTGGTAAATCTACGGTTCTGCGAACAATCGCCGGTGTTGAATCGCCAACCTCCGGCACAGTTCTCACACGCTCCCAGCCGCAGCTTCAAGCAGTAGCCGCCGCCGTGATCCCCACGATTTCTGGACTCCAAAATATTCGAATTGGTGGACTGGCGATGGGAATGTCGCCTCAGGAACTCGCTGAAGCGGAGCCCCGAATTATCGAGCTGGCAGGTATTGGCAAGGCGATCCACCGTCCAATGAATACATATTCGGCTGGCATGCGTACCCGTCTTCTCTTCGCAATCAATACCGCGTGCAGGCCAGAGATCCTTCTTATTGATGAAGCCCTCGGTACCGGCGATCGAACCTTTGCGGCACGCGCTAACAAGATGATGGAAGAGATGCTGGAAGCATCTGGGACGATCTTCCTCGTCTCCCATTCGCAGCGTTCTATTCGTAAGATTTGCACGCGCGTTGTTTGGATGCACAATGGTCGAGTGATTGCCGACGGCCCAACGCGAGAGGTAACAAAGCTCTACGATGACTGGGCAAAGGCACAATCACAGGGCAAGAGTGAACTGGCTTCACAGATGCTCAACGAGATTATCTCCAGCTATCGTCCTGTGACGATCGAGTTCACCAAGGGCCACTAAATTGGCCACCTCAGGCACGAATCAGTCAGATTCAGGCCCTCATCGTTCCTTTCTCCAGCGCGTAAAGATGTTTCAGCTGCGCGCCCGTGGGTTTTCGGGGCGAGGAGCCCGGTGGTGGGTTGAGCATAGTGCTGCAAGTGATGGTTACTCGCCTCTTGAACAACGGCGAGCTCGTCGTTGGGGTTTTCTTCCTGAGACAATCGACCATTTCCACATTACCGAGGCCAACCGCTCGTCCTTCATTTCGGCACGCGATTACGCTTTTGTTCAGCCCCTCAACGGCAAGTATGGCAAATGGGTGCGTGACCGCATCTCGGCGCTCGCTGTTTTCTCCCCGTTCGTGGAACTCTTTGAACCTGTTCATTATCACTTCCTCCTGCGCGATGGTGATCTCTTGGTCATCCCGACCTCCTCTTCCGCGCAGAAGTTTGACCCGTCACTTGCCGGTGTTGTTGCTTTCTTAGAGGATGCCTCTCGTTCTCCTTTCCCCCATTCGGATTCAGCGTTGGATAACGGTCACTCTCGGAACTTGAGAATACGGATGTCAGCATTCGAGTCCACGATTGACCTCGGGCTCTCCTTCAACGAGAACACCCTATTCATCGATGGGCAGCCGCTATCCGAGCCCGATTTTCATGAGCTTCTCCTTGAGGAAGCCGGTCACCACTCTTTGGTGCTAGTCGAGCCCGCGGGACCTGACGTTCAGCTGTCGCAGCAGTTTCCCCTTGCCAACAGCGACATTCGTATCATCATGGTTAACTCGTCCGGAACATCCCCGGAAGTGGGTGAAGCGTTCGTCGTCGTCGACGAAACACAAGACGCCGGCACCCTTCGGTTGTTCAGCCGTATACACCCCCAGACGGGGCGCTTCGACGGCGCGCACGCGCTGGACGAACGCACCTTGCTGAGATACGTCGATGATCCACAGAGCGGCACTCCCATCGAGGGGACGATCATGGATTGGTCCCGGATCGTCGAGGCGCTCACGTCACTGTGTCGCTTTACCCCGCAACTGGAGTTTCTCGAGTTTCGCCTCGTTGTCAACGAGGACGGACTGCGCATTACTCATATCTCTCCGGCTCCCGACTACCTGGAATACTGCGGCCCGCACCCTTTTTCGACGACGACGACGAACTTCATCCACGATCGTTTCACCCGTAAGTATCGCCGTTCCCGAGACCTTCCCACCCGTGTTCGAACGTGGCTCCATAATGCCAAACTCTGGGGTCGCCGTCAGTTTGCTCAAGCTCTCTACCCAGCTGGCCTGGTCCGCTACCAATCTGTCCGGTGGATTGCCGATATGGCACGCGACTTCCGCGAGCCGAACGGTATCCCTGCGCGAACGAAGCTCTGGGCGTACCGACACGGCATGTTGTCGTACCGGATTCCGCAGTATGGAATCACAGACGCTACCTGGCACAACTATATTTCGGACCTCGAATACCGCTGGTTGCGTCACATCAACAATAAGTACAAGTACTGGTTAGAAGACAAAATCTCCATCAAATATGTTGGATCCGAATTCAGCGAGTGCTTTCCTGCATACTTTTACTTGACAGACGCGCGCGGCGATCGCAACACATTCATCCCCATGATGGACTGTCCCGCAGAACTCGGTGCGTCAGCCGAGGATATCCTTCGCCTTGCGCGCGAGGTCGGGACACTGGCTCTCAAGCCCGATGAGGGGTCCCACGGGGACGGGTTTTTCCGTTTAGATTTTCGGGATGGACACTATTTCCTCAACGATTCTCCCGCCTCTGAGCAGGAAATCTTTGCGATTCTCACGGATTCGAAGAACCGTTATCTGGTCACAGAGTTCATCACTCCTCACCCCGATATCGCTCGTATCTATCCGCACGCGGTCAACACTCTACGGATGATCGTCTTCAAACGAGACGGCATCACTCCGCAAATAGGAAATGCTTATCTGCGTATTGGCACCTCCGCTTCGGGCTTCGTAGATAACACCTCCTCGGGTGGCATGTTTGCCGACGTCGATCTTGAAACAGGACGATTTGGCAATGCTCGGATCATGCGAGATGGTCTGATACAGGATCAACCCCGCCATCCTGACACTGGAGTTCTCATTGAAGGCGTCCTTCCTCACTGGGAACACGCCAAGCAACAGGTTCTCAAAATCGCCGAGTCCATCAAACAACTGGAATACTTCGGATTCGACGTGGCTATCACCGAGAATGGCATTAAAATCCCCGAAATCAATCGTTTTCCTGACTACCCTCGCATCGAACGGCTCACGCCCGACACCACCGAATATCTTCTTTATAAACTTGATCAAAAGAAGATCCGGACAAACTACCGGAACTTACCTCGCAAACCATTAGACTTACCTCGCCGCGATTTGCCACGACATGGAGGGGAGGGCATGCATCGATGAAACGGCTTGCGCTCTTGTTCCAGATTTTTGCGCGCGTCATCCATCTCGTATTCAAGACCACGTTCTCGACCAATCCCAACAAGATTGTCTTTCTCAGTCGCCAGTCAAACTCTCCATCTATTGATTTCCAGCTGGTCGTTCAGGAGCTTCAAAGACGCCATCCCGATATCGAGGTCGTTTTCGTCTGCAGACGGATGGAGAAGGGGTATCGGTCCAAGCTAAAATTTGCCTACTCTCAAATTTACAGCCTCTACCACCTGGCTACATCGCGGGTTGCAGTTCTCGAGTCCTACTGGCCTGCAGTTTCAGCTGTTCAACACAGACCAGAGATCACCGTTTTCCAAATGTGGCACTCGATGGGCAAAATCAAGGCCTCGGGTAGACAAACGGTGGGTAAGCCGCAGGGATGGAACAAAGATGTTGCACGCCTTATGCGCATGCACGAGGGATACGACTATGTCATCGCCGGAGGCAAAGCCTGGAATGCGGCGTATGAGGCGTCTTTTGGTATCGACGAGAGCAAGATTCTCAATCTCGGGCTTCCCCGGGCAGACTATCTCCTCGACAACCGTAAACGCCTGAGGAAGAAAATCCTGGCAAGGTATCCCCAGCTAGCCAACAAACCTGTGGTCTTGTACGCGCCGACATTCAGGCGAGGTGGAGGCGTCGGTCTGCGAGCAAAGCGTCTAGTCTCGGCACTTGATCTGAACAAATATGAGCTCATCGTTAAAGGGCACTCCAATTCCCCTCTATTGTCCGATAGCGTCGGCGTGCTTAACTGCCAAGGGTTTTCTGGCATGGAACTTTTAGCAGTGGCAGACTTCGTCATCACCGACTATTCGGCCATCGCTGTGGAAGCCGCTGTTGTGGGCGTCAAAACGTTCTACTATCTCTATGACTACGATGTCTACCAGGAACAGAACGGCCTCAATCTTGATATTCCCGCAGAGTTTCCGGAACTGGTCTTCTTCGAGGCTCGCAGTCTGGTGAAGGCGTTGGACAAGGAGTACCCGACGGCGGCCTTCCAACGTTACCGTGACAAGTACCTGTTCGAGAATCTCGGCCATTCGACTCAATCTATCGTCGACGCCATCGACGAGAAGGGAAAGCTATGCCTCCCCTTGTGAAGATCTTGGTCAAGAAGTTAAAACTGTCCTATCTATTTGTCATGCGTATTCTCGTGGCGCCAAATCACTTCAATATCCCGGCCTGGCGGCGACTACAGCTGGCAATCCCTCGCGGTTTCGTCCCTGATCAGTACGTTATTTACGACTTCAAGAACAACTCACCTGACGACTATCTTTCTGAGTTCGATTGGTACCGTTCACGGTGGATTAATGCCCCTTTCGATCCGATGCTCAACAACAAAGTGGTGTGCGCCGAAATACTCCAAGAGCGCGCACGGGTTCCTGAAACCCTGTTCATCAAAAATAAGGGTCGCTTCATCTCGTACGCTAACCCAAGAAGACTTGCCCATGTTTCTGATGCCATTGGGACAGTGGAAACGCACGGTTCAGTCTTCATGAAGCCGATCGGAGCAGGCAAAGGTATTGGCGTTCATCGCATCGAGTGCAACGAAGGTCAGTACCGGATTGATGGAGTTGCGACTAGCCGCGACACCCTCGCCGAACTCCTCACAAGCCAAGATGGCTGGTTTTTCTCGGAGTTCATCGAGCAACATCCTGCTCTCGCGGCGATCTATCCCAAGACAAGTAATACCATCAGACTTATCACTCTTCGTGAACCCGAGACAGGCATCTGGAAATCTTTCTTTGCTGTGCTACGGATCGGGACCGAAGCGACAATTCCCGTCGACAACGGAAGCCAGGGCGGATTGGTGGCGCAGATCGATATGCGCACCGGAATCCTCAGCGAAGCACGGTCGCTACGTTCCCTCGACTCGTATCCGACCCATCCAAACTCTGGCGCGTCCATCTCCGGAGCGGTAATACCAGGATGGCAGGATCTTGTATCTCAAACTCTAGATCTTGCCGAATCCTTCCCTTATATGCATTTCATCGCCTGGGACATCCTGTTAACCAGTGATGGCCCGTGCATCATCGAAGCCAATACGTCATCGGGTATCAATATCATTCAACTATGGGGCCCCCAACGCAACGGAGAGTTAGGTGACTTCTATCGAGCGCACAGGGTGATTCGGTGACGTCGGACAATTCGGTGACGTCGGACAATTCGGTGACGTCGGAGAAAAATGTGGCTATCCATCGCTACGTGATCATGGCCAATGGAAAGGGAATCCGTTGGAATGACTATCTCGGTATACCCAAACATCT
>JBDIAV010000043.1:0-24772 GCA_039812645.1 Actinomycetaceae bacterium | reverse complement strand
TGGCGGTAGCGGTGGGATTTGAACCCACGGTGGCTGTGACACCACACAGCATTTCGAGTGCTGCACCTTCGGCCGCTCGGACACGCTACCTCGGGGTTCAACATTACAGCAGAGGGCCAAGGCTTCGCCAATCGTGTGAGCTATCGCAAAGTCATGTCACTCGACCCAGATTCGTCAGCAGGCGCGGCTTAGTTTTGATGTCACGTTTTATTCTGTCCGACGACGACGAACCGGCGATTCAGTACGTCACTGGTCGCCGCGCCGTCGTCGTCGATCTTGTGACGATCCAACTCGCTGTGTCGTTCCCAACTCGCGTCAGTAGGCCACGGTGAAACGCGAGCGATGATGCTTCGGCTCCACAATCTCGTCCACCAAAGCAAGCGCAAAATCCGCGCCCGAAATGAATGATTCACCGTTCTCGTCTACAAGGAGGACGTCGCCGCCTAGGCGGTAGTGGCCGGTTGCCTCGCCGGGCGCATAGCTGCCAAAACCGCCCGCGGGAGAAACAAAGAACCAGTTGAGAGCCTCATCGGAGCTACGAAGATCCTCCAGTACACCAGTCAGCTGGGCCGCTTCGGACGCAAAGGCTTCGGGGAAGTCAGGCAATGAGGCGACAGTCGGGCCGCCCTCGCTCACCAACAACGAACCGGCGCCACCCACAACGCCCAATCGCACACCGGCTTCCTCGGCTAGCTTTGCGACGGTTGCGTACAGTGAGCGCAGTTCACCGTCGAGTGCGCCACGCGGGGACAGTGCTCCTACCACGACATCCGCGTCCGACACCGCGTCAGCCAAGACCTTCGCGTCGAGGAGATCGCCGGTGCGGTATGCGACGCCGTCGACCTGCGATTCAGGGAGCGAACGCGACCACGACGTCACCTCCAAGCCACGCACCACCGCTTCGCGTGCGATGTGTGCGCCCGCGTAGCCAGTTCCACCCAAAACAACAACTCGAGTCATGCTGATGTCCTTTCAGTCCGGGAGGTCCCGGGAATCTGGAGACCCGGTTTCTCACCTCTTGCTCGTTACTCGGAAAACCCAGAACTCGGAGAATCCAGAACGAGTACTTTCACTCAGGTGAATGCACTCAGCGGCCAAAGAATTCCCGAATCTGCCGAGCGCACTCCTCGTCCCGCACTCCACCAACCACTTCGACCTGGTGGTTGAGTCGAGAATCGCGTAGCACGTCGCGGATTGAACCCGCCGCGCCCGCCTTCTCATCCCAGGCACCGAAAACCACACGTCGCAGCCGTGCCGCCACAATCGCGCCCGCGCACATGGTGCAGGGCTCCAGCGTCACGTAGAGGTCGCAGCCTTCCAGCCGCCAGGAGCCGAGCGTCTGGGCGGCCGCTCGCAGCGCCATAATTTCAGCATGACCAGCGGGATCGTTGTCCACTTCCCGAGTGTTCCACCCTTCACCGAGGACATTTCCGTAACTGCTGGCCACAGAGTTCTCCTTGGTGCGAGAACCTGGGATATTAGCGTTTCTGGAAAGTAGATCGTTAGTCTCATAGGAGACTGCGGCGCTAGTATCTCTGCTGATAACCCCGCTAGTATCGCCGGCGGCCAAGCTCCGGGTGCCACCCACAACCAGTGCGCCCACCGGCACGTCCCCGGCAGCCGCTGCACGACGAGCAAGCTCCATCGCCCGCCCTATCCAGTACTTCTCGAGCTCACGCATGGCACAAGTGTTCCATATCCGGTTCCGCGGCATCTCGCGTGGAATCCGCAGCCCGTCGAGGAGCCCCGTGGTGCCTCTCGCGGCCCCTGTTCGCCTACCTCCCCAAAGATCCGCCCACCTCCCCAAAGAAATGAGTTTTTTGGAAAGAATTGAGCGGCGTGAGCGTGTCCTCGGCCTCAATTCTTTCTGAAAAGCTCAATCCTTCGGAAATGAGGGAATCCGGCCACGATGAGGCAACCCGGCGACGCCAACTCCCAGCCCGAGTGGCTCGGCCGACTCCCGCAACGCTGTTGTCATGTCCAAGCACACCATCGGTCCTACGACGCCGTCGTCCTTCTCCAGGCGAGTGATAGCCCGGCAAAGAAATAATGCCGCAGACGCCGTCGTCGCTATTACTCCTTAACCCGAGTATCACTCCTCAGGAAACCAGCGGGCATCTACCGCCCCAACCACTCAGAACGCCCCACCGCACACTGACACATCTAACCCCGCCCCCATATCGTAGATTCAGGCCAAAATGCCATAGTTACAGGCCGATACTCCCGGACCGTCGCGGCCTCACGCTGGTAGATTTGACCCATGCGCATTGAGGTTATTGATCACCCGCTCGTCGCCCACAAGCTCACGCTGCTACGTGACGAGAACACTCCTTCCCCCGTTTTCCGTCAGCTCGTCGATGAGCTGGTGACTCTCCTCGCCTACGAAGCCACTCGCGATGCCCGGGTCGAGGAAATCACCATCAAGACGCCGGTCGCCGAGACCACTGGCGTTCACCTGTCCCTCCCCACCCCGATCGTGGTGCCGATTCTTCGCGCCGGTCTCGGCATGCTCGAAGGTATGGCAAAGCTGCTTCCTTCCGCCGAAATCGGGTTCCTGGGGTTGCGCCGCGATGAGGAGACTCTCGAGGTCTTCACCTACGCGAACCGTCTGCCCGATGATCTTTCGGGCCGTCAGTGCTATGTCCTCGATCCGATGCTCGCCACCGGCGCCACTCTCATCGATTCCATCAACTACCTGCTGGAGCGCGGCGCCCGCGATGTTACCTGCGTCTGCCTGCTCGGCGCCCCCGAGGGAGTCAAGAAGCTCGAAGAGGCGATCGGCGACCGCGCCAACGTCACTATTTTCATGGCCGCCCTCGACGATCACCTCAATGAAAAGGGCTACATCGTGCCTGGCCTCGGCGATGCTGGCGACCGCCTCTATGGGGTCGTTGACTGATAGCCCTCAAGCATTAAACACCTTATTCACGGGGTCCGGAGTCGGCGGTTGCCGCTGTCCATGCAGCTAGTTGCACCTTGCCCCTTGCCCCTTGCACCTTGCACCTTGCACCTTGCACCTTGCACCTTGCACCTTGCACCACCGATACAGGCTCTTCGCCTCCACCGACAGGCGCGACGGCAGATCACAAGGTGCCCGGTCAACACGAAGTTGGCCGGGCACCTTCGCGTTTTTGGATATGCCATGTTTCGGGGATCCGCGTTTACGAGGCTTTCGCGTTTCCAGATACCCCACCTCTTGCACCTGCCTCACTTTTCCCGCCTTCCTCACCTTCCCGCAAGGCCATTTTTGTTCTCTCCCAAACTTCAGCTTCGAAATCAGCAGCGGCCCGTACGCCACGTACAGGCCGAGCGCGATCCGGAGCTAAAATTTGTCCTCTGAACTCAGACACCCTGGAGCAAATCCCGGACTACGATGAGTCCATCAACCGCGGAGGATTGACATGCGCATTTCAGGACCGTCCCCGGATTACTTGGGCCCCACGTGGCAGGCCCGCACCATTTTCTTGAAGAAGGACGACGGCGGAGCACCCAAGGGCCGGCCCGATGTCGCCGTGTTAGTCCACGAGTCCGATGCCCGAGAGTTGATCTCCCAGTCAGGGGCCGCGGCGCTCTATCTACCTGGCTTCGTTGACACGTTTTTCCATGTCGAGCAGGCAAAGGCGTGGCGAAAAGTGGGAATCCCGCTCGTTGGTTTGGAGTTCCGCCGCACTGCTCGTGCGCTCCGTTCGGTGGCATCCCGCGATGACATCCGGGACATCTACGTGCGCGAGGAGGAGATCAGCGGGGCACTCACCTATATCCGCGAGACACTCGGCGCCTCGAAGATCCTCCTTATCGGCCACTCCACCGGCGGACTCCAGGCGGCTTTGTGGGCCGGGGACCATCCGGGGACCGTTGACGCCGTCATCCTCAACTCGCCGTGGCTTGACCACAACGGTCCCGAGTTTGAGAAGGGCCTGGTCACAAGGGTCATGGATCGGGTGGGCCTCCGCTTCCCTCGCCTGCGCATCTCAACGCTCACCCCCGAGTACGCAGAAAATCTGCACAGGGATTTCGGAGGGGAATGGAGCTTCAACCCGGCTCATAAGCCACTCACCAAGATCCCCGTCCATGCGGGTTTCTTTCGCACCGTGCGCCGCGCCCAGCAACGCATCGCCCGCGGCGACGTGCACATCCACGAGCCGCTGCTTGTGGCCCACTCGAAGGAGTCCGGAAGCTTCAAGAAGCCCACGGCAGAGCACCTACTGTCAACCGACGTGGTCCTCAACGTCGAGGATATGAAACGCCTAGCCACAATTCTCAACCCTGATGCGACCCTCCTCGAAGTCCCGGGCGGACGCCACGACCTAGCGCTCTCCGAGCACCCGGCGCGCGACATCTACACCCGAGAAACCATCGCATGGGCGGTCAAGCAACTGGGATTGTGAGGTCCCCGCTACTCCTTATCGTGATCGGGCTCGCCCTGATGCCGCGGCGGCTCCAGCACATCACCTTCCTGTTCAAAGATCTCCTGCACCCGCTCCAGATCGACAGAACTGCGCAGGGATGTTCCCTTGATGAAGCACACCGCGACCAAACCAACGGCCACGATCACGGTCATCCACACAAACACGGCGCCGAGTTCCTGACCATACGCGCCACGCACCACTGCTTCAACAGGGTCTGGGAGCGCGGCGAGATCCAGCTCGCCGGCACCGCCGGAGGAACTCGGAAACTCCCCGAGCTTCGAGACGATGTCGTCGCGCACGTGCGTCTGGTAGACGCGTCCGAGCAACTGGATACCGATGGCCCCGGCTAGGGTCCGGAAGAACATGACGGTGGAGGTCGTCACACCCATGATGCTCAGCCCCACGAGGTTCTGCACGGCTACCATCAGCGTCCCCGCAGCGCCCATGCCAAATCCCACGAGTGACATCGCCGCACCCATGTACCAGAGGTTCGTCTGCCCGGTGATTGGCACGAGCAAGGCCAGCCCCACCACCATGGACGTCAACCCGCTCACCACATACCGTTTCCAGTAGCCGGTGGCGGTGGTGCGCCGCCCGATAATCGTCGAGGCAGCCATCATCGGAATGACCAGAGGTAGGGTCAACAGCCCGGCCTCCGTGGGCGTGTACCCGCGCCCATACTGGAAGTACTGCCCAGCGAACACGGAGATTGAGAACATTGCGACGCCCTGGCCCAAGAAGCTGAGGATCGAGAGCATCACGGTCCGGTTGCGGAACAGGTGCAGCGGGATAAGCGGCTCGGACACACGTGATTCCACCACAACAAACAGCACAGTGGACACCACAAACAGCACGACCAGCGCGATCGACACCGGCGCGTCGATCTTGAAGTCCCGCCCTTCGGAGGAAATCCAGATGAGCAGCGACGCCGACGCCGCACCAATAAGCGCGATCCCGAGGTAATCGATGGACGCCTTACCCTCGTGCACGGTGGGTACCTGGAGCTGCCGCGCCACCACAAACATCACCGCGATGACGAACGGCACGGTCACCCAGAAGCACCAGCGCCAGCCGAGCGTGTCCACGATGAGACCGCCGAGAAGCGGCCCCGCGACAGTCGCAATCGCAAACGACGCCGCCATATACCCATTAAATTTTCCACGCTCGCGCGGCGACACAATCGTCGCCATAATGACGGTCGTCAGCGTGACCATCATGCCCATGCCCAGCCCTTGCAACACACGGCTGGCAATGAGCTGACTGGCACTTTGCGCCGCACCGGAGAGCAGGCTCGCCGTCGCGAAGAGCACGAGCGAGAAAATGAACAGCTTCTTTTTGTCGAAGAGGTCGGCAAGCTTGCCCGCGACCGGAGTGACGATGGTGTTCGCAAGGATTCCCGCGGTGATTACCCAGGTGTACTGCACGGCGTTTCCGCCGATCTGCGCCACGATTACCGGCATCGCGTTGGAGATAATCGTGTTGGAGGTCGCTGAAACAAACTGCGCCGCCAGCAGCCCCAGAAAGACCGTCATCACCTTGCTTTGTGGCGACATCTTCTTTTTTGTCGACGACGACGAAGTCTCCTTCGCTTTTTCTTCCCTCACCTTGGTTCTGTCTCCGTTCAAAACGTGTGTCTGGTTGCGTTGTAAGAATTTGCTTGTCATTGCCGAGATTAGATGTCTACCCCGTTGGCCGACTTGAGGAGACGGCAGAGAAAACTCACGAAAGTGTCGATCTCGTCGTCGTCCCAATCCTCGGTGAGTTGGGCGAGACGCGAGCGGTACATGATTCTGGCGCGCTCAAGCACTTCCCCTCCGGCGGGGGTGAGGCAGACGCGGACGGCGCGGCCGTCGTTTTCGTCGCGGGCGCGGGTGACGTGACCAGCGGTTTCCATGGCGCTGACGTGGCGTGAGACTACCGAGATGTCGAGGTTGTAGTACTCGGCGAGTTCGCTCATGCGCGAGAGGTCGGTAGTGGCGAGCGCGAGCAGGATCGCGTAATGCATGTGCGGGAGTCCGGTGGCTGCGGCGGCGCGGTCATTCATAAGGCGCTGGAGGCGGCCGTGGTGGAGGAACGCGCGCGACATCGCGGCGATCTGCTCCCTTCGGGGCTCGCTGAGGCGCTCTAAAATTTCCGGGTTGACCGGTTCAGACAGGAATTGTGGCACCCATCAGTTGTACGGGAAATAGTTGCATGCTGCAAACAATTGTCGGAGGATGTGGGTGACCTCGCAGGATATGGAAAGGTGGGACGAAGCTATTGGATGGCCGTACTGACTGAATCTTGGTCAGTACGGACTACCCGCTAGGGCCCCTTATAAGGGAGCGAAGTGACACCCGACTGGAGTGCTCGAACAGCAATCTCAGAGCGTGTACTACAACCAAGCTCTACAAAGATCTGCGAGACATAGGTACGGACAGTCTGATCAGATAATACGAGCGTCTTAGCAATCGTCTTATTCGTGGCTGCTCCGACCAACATATTAAACACTCCCCAATAACGATGCGGGAGCGCCTGAGCTCTGGCCGCAAATTCTGGGTCTCCGACAGAAGTATCCGGAGTAACAAGGTACCTCCGAACAAGCATCTCGGAGGGGCGTGGTGCCAACACTGTCTGTCCACCATGCACCGCAATGATCGCATCGACGATCTTTTCCGGAGGAACATCTTTGGTGAGGAAGCCTTTAACACCGACGTCTAGTGCGCGCTGCAACGAGCCTTTATGTTCGAATACCGTCAGCATCAGAACCGGAATAGACGGTATTTCATGCAGAATTCTCTGCGCAGCTCCGATGCCATCAAGGACTGGCATGTCTACATCCAGGAGAACAACGTCAACGTTGCTGCTCGTCACGTATTCAACGGCCTGAAGGCCGTTACTAACCTCCACGACCTCTGAAATCGCGTCATACCCGCGCAGTAAGGAGCCCATGTGGGTACGCAGAACTCGGTCATCATCTGCGAGGAGAATCTTCAACGACAGCATCGTTTCGAGTGCTCCTTCCTGGACCTAGTGGCGCTGGGGTGGATATTTCAACGGACGCAGTTGCGTCCGAGAGCGGCATCGTCGGCTGGCCTCCATGTATCTCCGCGACAAGAACCCACCGGTCATTAACTTTCATGTATGTCAGCTTCCCTCCCTCATTGGAGAGGCATGCCGCCAGATTTTCTAGTCCAAAACCACCCGAAAGGAGGGATCTACTGCCTTCGGCATCCGTCGCACCGCATACATTCGAAAGCGTCAAAAACACATCCTCCTGATCCTGTTGCTCAATAACAAGATCTGCCTGAGAACCAGCTAGACCATACTTGAGAATGTTGGTGGTGCCCTCCTTAATCACAAGCATGAGGGTGTCACGCATACTCTGCGACAACTTCTCGATAACCACCTCAGAACCCTCGACATACAGGGATATGTTGCGTACCGTCAGCATGCGCTGACATTGGGTCAATACTGTTGTCAAGGACTCGGATCCAGGGGAATGATCCAGATCGGCAATTAGTGAGCGGGTATTCGCCAATGCGTTACGCGCGCCCGCTTGTATCTGCGCAATAAGTTCTCGCGAACCCGGATCGCGGCTCAGCATCTCAGCAGCAAGGACTACACTCGTCAATTCTCGAGCCACCGTGCCATGAAGCTCAGAAGAAAGATCACCACTGATCTTCTCACGCGCCTCAGCTCTGGCTAAAGAAGCCTCTGCTTTGGCCAGCAAAGCAGTCTTCTGCGCATTTTGGATGGTCAGCCCTATAGCTACAGCGGCACCAATTCCCAGTGCGGAGTTCATCATCGCAGACAATGAGAACTCATTGTTCATCATCGTTAGTGCCTCATTGAGGACAAGGAATATAAAAGCCCGCATATACCAACTGTGGGCTATCCAGTCCATCGCAATTATGTAGGTGCCAAGAGCTGGCAAACTCAGATCGGTATTGATCAGTCCCTCCGCACAGGCGAAAACCATGTAGAGGGCTCCGCTTAGCTTCGGAAAAGGACCAAGAAGTGCAATCGCCACGCACATCCCAATTCCAAGAAATGCTGTCACCACGTCGTCCTGAGCAATGCCCTCACGATACTGTGAAACCATCTCGGTAACGCCTAGGATGACCGCTACCACGACCAAAGAGATAATCCGCAGAGGGCGGTACCCAGAAGAGGGGCGGTGTCCTTTACGAGGGCCGGCCGAGGAACCGAACTTTGCGAAGCGGAACAATGTTGGTCACTCTTGACACAAGAAAAGGTCAGGAAAGAAACGGCACAGCTGCGGCCTTCGAAGAATTTCTACCCTCCCACGAAACTCATCTTGGTCTCGTAGATCTTGTTGCGCCACAGTGCCGGTCCTGAACGCTGACTCCTGCATAGCGACGGTGCCGTCACTATGTTGATTCAGCCCATCGAAACCCAAAGGCAAAACGGCTGAAAAGGACAATCCGAATAGGCCTGCTGCTGCAATAAAAGTGGTTGTCTTCATGAGTTCTTCATTTCTGAGGTGAGGCCAGAATTATTCTCTCACGCGTCATCAGCGACGGTACAAAAAATCATCTAGCGCAGTAAAAAGTTACCACATAAATCCTCTCATTCAGCCGTGCGCATTGAGTATCGACAAACGTTGATACTTCTCAGCGCTCCCCAAACGGCCTCGGCACTCTCAACATTTGTCGACATGTGCTCGCCATACCGTTTAGGAAAGGATTGTCTCATCAGCAGATCACATGCCTGGCAACAACGTCGGGAGACAACAGGAATAACTCCATTTCGAAAGCCTGTTTTTCCAACGCAAATCAGGAAAATTGATCAGTTTCTGCAGGCGTGTAGGCCTTGCAGCAAATGTGCTTGATGTACTCAATTGTTGCTTGTCCTCAAGAAGGTTTCACATGAATCCCATCAGTATTCGAGAACCTAGTCCCCCAACCCTTGCTCGAGTTCGTCAATTGAGCGGAAAGCTTGGACTCGTCTCCAGAAGCGTTCCCTTGTTTCCGGCAGAAGGCGAGCCTCAATTCTCCATACAGACGTCGCTTCTTGATGACCCGTCAACGGTACTCCGCCATCAAGCTCAGTGGAGTCATGCGTCGAGTCATGGAAATTTCGACGGTGCCGGTGGAGCAATTGATCCCGAACGATCGCGTGACATCTCAATTGTTGAATCACTTGAACGTTATTCATCGTGTACATGGGATGACCAAGAGTTGATCTTCGCCGCGGAAGTGGACCTTGATCCCGAAGTTGTTCGCGGCCCAAACTCCTGGCCGCGCTGTTCTGATCGGGAGCTTTCAGATCCTACGTCAATGTTGGTGCCCTATGACCCCCGCCTCCCCATCCGCTGGAAAAGGGCATGGTCGCTGACTCACCACAAAGAAGTTCTGGTTCCAGCAACACTCGTTCACCTCCGATTCCAATGTCTGTCCCGTTCAGAGTTGTTCGCCCATTCCGTATCCACTGGAACAGCAGCCCATCACTCCCTCTCCGAGGCAGTACTTGGGGGATTGCTTGAGGTGGTGGAGAGGGACTCAATTGCCCTCACCTGGCTTCAACGGCTGCGGCTTCCTCGCGTTGAAGTCGATGTGGATTCTCTCCCGCCGGAAGTTCGCGCCTATCACGATTTGGGAACATCAACCAACATCGAGGTCCGGATTTTTGATGCCACCACAGATTTCGGAATCCCTGTCCTGTATGCAATGCAGCTGGCTGATTCTGATCCTGTTCTCAATCAGATCGTTGCCGCAACGTGCGATCTTGACCCACAACGGGCACTTGCGAAAATCCATCGCGAATTCGCGTCCCTTCGTATCGCGCTACGAAGCCACGCCAGATCTGAGCAAGACTTCAACGGTGTGTCAGTCGTCGGTGGAGCCATACACCAGGCTATTTCTACCCACCGCGGTGTATTCAATTTCCTTCTCGACGGTCCACGTTCGCTTCGCCAACTCAACGAGGTTGGCGACCGACCACAGCCTCGTGAGAATTCCTTGTCCTGGGCAGTCAGCAAGCTCGCTGCAGCGGGCGCCGAAGTCATCGTGACGGATCTGACCACCGACGAAGCCCACCAAGTGGGTTTCCATGTGGTGAAAGTCCTCGTTCCTCAGGCAATGCCGCTCTCATTTGTCCACGGCGCCCGATACCTCGCAACTCCACGCTTGTACGAGGCGCCTCAGGCAATGGGGCATACGGTTCACGACGAACAACATCTCAATCACGAATACCAACCATTCGCCTAGGCACTCGCAACGCGCCTTTCACACCCAGGAGTTCACGTGCTCACCCGTCTCCAGCTCCCAAAAGACACCCTTTTTCTCTACGCAGGGGAATTCGGACGTGCAGTTCTTGCCGAACTAGATACGCACGGATCAACCGTATTACCGGCCGAAGAACCGACCTATGTTGCTTCGCTTCCGTTCGCTCGCCTCATCATTACAGCTTGGCCAGGTGAACGGTTTGACGACCGTGATCGAGTCGATTCGGTGGCTTTCTTCCGTAAAATTCCATCCCTTGGATTGAGTCTGACACCATCACGCATCACCTGCGGTCCCCTTGTTCGACCCGGTGCCAGTGCCTGCTATTCGTGCTACCACAATCGTCGACTCCAGCATGAACGCCGAACAACACAAACGTCAGGCTTCGCAGACTCACTTGACGAGGGGTTTGGGGCACCCGATATTGCCATCGCTGTGGGCATGTTGCACGGAGCACTCGTTGAGCTGTCCCATCCCGCCGAAGGCATTGGCGGAACAGTTCGCGAGTTCAACCTCGTACATGGAATGACATCGCGCTACAACACGGTTGCTATCGACCGATGCCCACGATGTTCTCACCGCTTCTCTGACGATCGCGAGCTCACCGCCGCGTTCTCGACACTCATTAATTGAAAGCGAGCATCTCTTGGGCACTCAACTTTCTGCCGAAATCATCGGCTACGCAGCCAAGTTTGACGAACAGCTCTCGGTACCACAACGTCCGGTGGTGCGACGCGGAGTGACGCTGGAGACTCAAGAGGACGGTGAGCTACTCCTCGGAGTAGTCAAACCTCAACTCCTCAACGGTCAGTTCGCGAAGATACATCTTCGATCTTTGTTCGGCCTATGTGATGGCTCCCGTGATCTCCATGAACTCGCGGAGTTGACAGGAATTCCTCTAGATTCAGTGTTCAAAGCAGTTGCATTCTTGTGGACCTGTGGCGCCGTGGAAGAAGGTGCCAGACGCGAAACGGGCGCCGCACTACCGGAGGCACTAGCCGTCCGTATGTCACGGCTCGGCGATTCGACCGGAGTCCATTCCCATTGGACGCAGGCTGTATCCCAGCTGAAAATGGCGAAAGTCCACGTTGCTGGCGACCCACGCCTGGCAGCTGAATTGGAGCACCTCATTGAAAAAACAGAGATCCGTTGCCGGGGTATACACGTATCGGACAGTGACTTGGTTGTTCTCATCGAGACAGGACCTGCTGCCGAATCAGACAAAATTGTCGCTATCTGCTGGACACATGGGATACCACTGCTACGTGTAGGGCTCAGTAGTCAAAAACTCGTCGTTGGACCATACGTTGATCCCACCTTCACCCCATGTCTTGAATGCTCAGAAACTGATCTCACTCGAGTTGAAACATCTCGCAATGATCGCGCGTCCAACCAAAAGGAGCGACTGGCTCTCGGCCTTGCCGCCCATCAGGTGTTCGCAATCGTGAGCCGCACTATTCCATCTCACCTGCCCACCGACATTCAGATCACCGATCTTGAGAACCTGACGATTCGTCACGTCTCCCCGGCAACACGAGCCGGATGCCCGCAATGTGGAAGTGCGCTCGGAACCGTCGCACCGGAAGCCTGTCTGGCCGCAGTTTATGAGCAGAGTGTCGCGATCCCACCTCGCCAGTTCGTCGATGCCAAGGGGCATCAGATTCATTACCAGAGTTCCAGCCTGGAACTACAGCATGAATTCCGAAGCTACCCTAGTTGTCCCACGTATCAACTGCCTGAAGCGCGTATGGAACCAAGCAGCTTTTCTCGAGAACTGACCTTGACCCATGTCGCAACTATCCTGCAGTACTGTGTCGGATTGCGCCCACAAGGAGCCCAAAAAGGGAAAGTTCGGCGCTGGACAGCAGCCGGAGGGAACATCGGTTCGGTGATCGCCCATGTCATCATTCGTAACCCATCGATCGCCCCGCCGGGAACATACGTCTACCTCGAGCATGACCATCTCCTTGCGCGGTTATCGCATGACACCCCTGGACCCGACGGAGAAGTCCTCCTCGTCTTCAACGGTGACATCGCGAAGGTCTCGAGAAAATACGGTTCTTTCTCCCTGCGTATCTGTATTCAGGACGCCGGCTGCTCAGCCCTGGTTGCACGTCAGGTCGCTGAAGAAATCGGCATTTGCGCCAGGCCAATCGCACTGTGGGACGACGACGTATTCTCCCGGTCTTTCGGTACCTCACCAAGTTTTCAACCCATCACTTCTGTTCTTTCTCTAGGGGGCTTCGAATGCGTACCGACACCGATCTCATGATTCGTATCACCGAACGTTTCGGTGATACGACACCCACATCGGATGGGCTCGCGCACGAGCGGACACTACCTCCTCAAAACGGGACACCCATTCCTTTCGAATCTTTCGAAGTTCCAGCACACATCACGACCACGCAATTGTCGGAGCGCCTAGCACAACGGAGCTCTTCGCTCGCATATGACGACAAGCCGATCGCTGCCATCCGACTTTTTGGCTTGATTCAACAAGCGCTGCTCCGTGATGCACTTGACTGGGGAGAGATATCCGACGTGATCCCTTTGGAAATCTACGCTTTCGTTCTTAGGCCAGCAGATGTTGACCCCGGTGTTTACCACATTACGACAGCGCAATATCAACGAGTGGCGGACCTACCTAGCAGTGATCACTGGGAGGATCTGGGAGTCCAGCGCGAGTTTGCCCATGCCGGGGCGATCGTATCGGCTGCTGGAAATCTTGACCAGGCTGACTCGTGGGCGGGAACGCACGGATATCGCGTCCTCATGGGACGAGCGGCCTCAACGATCTACGACATTCATCTGAGTTCCGTGGCGGAAGGTTGGGTCGGCACTGTTTTTGCCGGTTTTATCCCCTCCGCGGTGAGAGTGAGCCTCGCATCGGATGGGGCCTCCCGCCAACAGCTATTCGCCACAACTGTAGCGATGCCACTGACAACACGAAGGAGGTGACAATATGAATTCCGCACCATTGATGGATCTATGCGCAAACGACCTCGATCTCGACGTTGAGACTCTAGCTGAAGGCAATGCCCTTGGCTCATGGTTCTGCGCGGCTAGCGGATCAACCGCGTCCTGCCCCGGTTCGAGCGCGGCAAGCGTGTCAACTGCGTCAACTTTCGGCTGACCCACCACGCGTGACAATGCCCTCGGGCCACGAACCTCAATCATCCCGACAAAGGAAAGGAGGTGACCCATGTCCGTTCAGACCGTTGATCTCACCAGTGTTGAGCTTGAACTCGAGACCCTCGCCGATGGCAACGCACTCGGCTGTTTCGGAACGGCCACAACGGCTGGCTCCGCCAGCTGCCCCGCCAGCTCCGCGTCAACATTCACCACAGCATCGTCCTACTCATAATCCTCATCGCGGAAAGGAAGAAACCATGTCCGACTTTATTGATCTGTCATCCGCCACAGTTGGAGGAGACCTCGAGACACTGCCCGACGGCAATGCGCTTGGCTCGTTCTCCACGAGTGGCTCACTGAGTACCAGTAGTTGTCCGGCTAGCACAGCAGGCTCAGCCTCGACTGCCGGCAGTCTGGGATGAGGTAACAGCCATGTCAGTTGATCTTGTCTCTACCGATGTACTTGACGTGGAAACGCTTGCAGATGGTAATGCCCTCGGGTGCGTCTTCTGCGCAGCAACAAATTCCACGGCTTCATGTCCGGGATCGTCAGCCGCAAGCATCTCGACGGCGTCGACACTCAGCGGATAACCACACGGGTGGAGTGAGCGGTAGTCGGTCACTCCACCCCACCAAGGAGGAACAACCATGGAATCAACTCCACTACTGCGTGAGGGCGTTGAAGAAGTTATCGGCATGGACGATCAAGTTTTACTTTTTGACGCCGACTCGGGGGTTTACCATCGCGTTGGCCCACTGGCGGCAGCCGTCGTGCGCAAGTTCGATGGACGGCTCACTCATTCTCAGATTGCAGATCTGATCAGCGCAGACTATCCGAACAGTTCCCCGCTTGATGTCGCTCGAATTGACGAACTTGTTGAGGGACTCCACGAAAAATCCCTTCTCGCAGGGGATACTGCGCAACGGAGGAAACGTGGAGGACTAGACCGTCTCCTTCCACGATTCCTTGTCTTCAAGAAGTTCTCGTCAGTACTTGCACCCGCCGCTTCGCTGGTACGTAAGATCTCACATCCCATTTTGGCTGCTATCACCTGCCTTGTTGCGATCGCTGGATATATCTTCGGAATCTCAACACTCTTCTCCGTCGAATCACGTGTCCTCACGACCCCAGAGGCGAGTCAGTTGGCAAGCTCCGTGCTCCTAGCGCTTATCATCCATCTTCTGGGCGTGTTCCTTCATGAAAGTTGGCATGGGATCATCGCGGGAGCGTGTGGACAGCCCATCAGGGGTCTTGGCTTCGCTCTCATGTTCTGGGTGATCCCTGTCGCCTATGTCGACCGAACGGATGCCTATCGGCTCCGCAATCGATCTGGCCGTGTGGCCATAGCGCTCGCGGGCATGGTAAGCGACGGGTGGGTCATGGGAGCAACCGCTCTCGTTGCCACCTCAACAACAGGACTGGCTCATGCCACGGCGTTGGTACTTCTGACCTACCAATTGCTGCTTCTCATTGCCAACCTCAATCCCCTCGCCCCATCGGACACGGTTGCGGCCATCGAAGCAGCAACCGGAAGCATCGATATTCGTGGCCGTTCCATGGCTATCTTTCGCGCTACGATTTTTCGCACGCCGTTACCCTCTTACCTACGGAATCTCAGCCTGCATCGGCGAGTTCTCCTTTTTATTTACGGTCTGCTCTCCATCGCCTTTGCAGCGTGGGCAATTTGTTTTGTCGTATACACGCTGTGGAGCGGCTTAATCCAGGGCGTGCGGTGATCCTCATGCTGGTCCAACACCCTACGCAGCAGCCCGCAGTACTCCGCCAGGCCGTCTCCCTGCCCTTGTCTCTCGCCCGCATTGGTGGACTACCAGTGGGATCAATACCGTCACCCGCTCAACAGGTCCTCAAGCTTCTCGAACGGATCGATGAAGCCGAGACAACGGTAAATGACCTCGGCCAGACTCTTCTAGACGCTATCTACACCGCAGTCCCTTTAGCTCCCAGCTCGGATCGACGGCATCTCCTCTCAGTAAAGAGAGCTATTCACGCAAATACAATTCCTCAAGCACACGACGCGGCAATTGCGTTTAATCATTTGCCAGATACGTGCGCCAGCATGCTGAAGGACTGGCTTACATCCAAAGAAAGTGCTGCTTTGGATGCCCTCACTCTCTCCCACGTTGTTGAAGAAAACGACGAAGAACTGGTCACCTCCTTACTCGCATCGCTCGAAGATCAGGGATTTCTCCGAGGATTAGCTCTTGCAACACCTTCCCTGGTTGCACATCTTCCCTCGGGTTCCACTAGTAAGCCTTCATGGCGCCTCATTCGTTCGCTCTACCACTATGTGACACGCACATGCATGAAGACGAGCCCCTTCTCCACACTCACGACTGTAAATCTTGCGGGGCCAGCGCGTGATCACGCACGCGTTGCTTTCGTCGCGAATCATTTGGCTGCCGCCCTCATACAGATTGCTTCGGCGGATCCCGCCTCCAACTCCGCTGTCGAATGGGAGCAGTCTCCCGTCTGCCATATCCCTGCCGGCGGTCACTCCCGTCTGTTGTTGCTGCCACGCAACATATACACAAACGGTGTCATCTACCGAGAAGAGACGGTTGTGGGAGCAGATCTTCTCCGAGTGCCACCGGTAAGTGCCACGGTTGAGAGTCATAGTCGACGACGACGTCTGTTTGACGAGGGGGTCCTTCGAGCCAGAGTGCCTTGGAAGCGCGCAGAGAATCCATTTGCTGCTCTCGCCAAGAAGTTTCCCTTAGGTGTAGGACCCCTGAACGGCAAGGACATGGCATGGATCGCGGCGTGCGCGGCCGCGTGTAAAGAGATGCCGGGACGCAACCGCGCTGCAGAACTTGAACACCTACGAACACTCGCTGCACAAGTATTTCCGGTCGGGGAACTCGGTACTAATCCAGCGGGTCTGCTTTACGAAGACGTGTCGACGGGTGAAGCCAGCCTTGATCCTCTATCTATTCCTTCCATTCGTGGAGATCTCCAGGTCTTGACCGAAGCCGCATCTGCGTGGGTGCAACGCTCACACGCATACGACCTGATGGTTGCTCGTTTCATACAGCGTTTTGGCGTCGGCGGACAGACCAGTGACGCATTGGGATTCTGCATGTCACTCGCCATGGAAGGGGACGGCGATGCCGAACTCATGCAGGCACTACAGTCGGATCGTTCCGCCACTTGCCGAAACCCGCAGCAATCCAGTCAGGCAGGCGCAACAGCCGCACCAAGAAATATCGGAGCGATGATACAGATTGTTGCCCCCAACAATGAAGCTGTACGACGAGGCGAACACTTGACAGTGGTGAACTCCTTGGGAAATGGAATCGGATCCTACCAGGCACGATTCCATCAGTTGCTCGGAACGCATACACGCGCACAGCTGGCCCAAGAAATCAAGAAAATGTGGAAGGGACGTCAAGTCCTGGAGCTGACGCTGTGGTCAGAGTGTAATACCGCGCAGGCAGCATGTTCCGGGGTACTTCCCGAGCTTGTGCTCCCTGGAGAACCCCTCTCTAGCCAGGGCGTGCCTATCGACCGACTAGTCCTCAGTCACAATGTATCTACGAACAGCCTCGAACTTCTCGGGCGTGATGGACCAATCGGGTTGGCCTATCTGGGATTGACTCCCCAGCATTTGCTCACCGGGTACTTCAGATGGCTCGTGCTTCTTGCAGATCCATGGATGAAGTTCCCGCCATTGTCCGAATCGTATGTTAATCAAACCAGCGGTTGGATCTCACCGGATGGCGCACCGGTGATTCACCGTCCAAGGAGGACTATCAGCCAACGGGTGGTGATCCAGCGCGAGGATTGGCTCGTGAAAACCTCGGTCTTGCAGGACCTGGCTTCCAACATATCAGCAGTGACTGTACAAAACTGGCATCGCTTCCGTCGACAGTATGGAATCCCAGCCGTCGCGTATATCCACCAGCTGAGTTTTGCTGGTGGAACAACCAACGATAAACGCAAGCCCCAATATGTGGACTTCACATCGGGGGTAAGTTTGCGTGCCCTTGCCGCATGGTTGGCCTCATGCACCGGAACCGTACGTATTTGCGAGGCGCTACCGGGGCCGGGACAGCATCCGCATCGCGACACGTCAGGCCAACCGAGAGTATGCGAGTATGCCGTCTCCCTGCACTGGCCCAAGGAGGAGCGATGATGCCAGATCAAGAATGGTTGTATGTGTGCATCTACTCAGGTACCGGTGACGATGTAGGGATTCTGTTACCCGAGGTCCATTACTGGGCACAAGACCTACCTCCCGCTGACCGCTGGCACTTCCTCAGATACGTTGACATGACGGGCCACCATCTCAGGGTGCGAATGCGTGGCACGATCAAGGACGTCGACTGTTGGTATGAGGCACTTGATCAACTTCGTGGACAACTATCGTCTATCAAACCTCGCATGATGACGCGTGTTCTTCCCGATCCTCTCGTTCCTATCGGCGGAGGACGTGTCCATGTCGACCTGTCGTTCTACTCGCCCGAGCTCGAAAAATACGCCGGCCGAGCAGGGATGGATGATGCTGAGGAGTTGTTCACGACGTCGTCGAACATGTGCATCGATGAACGCGTATGGGAGTGGGGAGCTCGCTACCGACTCGCACGCGCAGTGGCGTTCTTACGCGACGTGGATCGTACCTTGAGTGATGAACCTGGAGACTTCGCGCGCGCCGTCGCACAGCGCTGGGCGCAACGGATGGCATGGGCAGGTTTGGCTCCCCACCGCATATCCGATCAGATTCCCCAGATCCTCGATCAGATCGATGGCGATATTCCAGCAGACACTCACACTGTTGCCGATGCCCATGTGCGGGCTGCTCGGCGTCACCTGCTTCGCCAACCGTCGTACCCCCTCGACGTCGTTCACATGCATCTCAACAGAACAGGACTCAACCCTCCTGAGGAAGGACTTGCTGCGTATCTGGCCAGTTACCTCATTAATTCACGTTCACACGTTATGTCGATTTAAGGAGACAAAATGATTAATTCCGTCGCAGTCCTCGAATTTCACGAGGTGAGCAAGACCTATCACAGCAGGCGTGGTGATGTGTGTGCCCTAAATGGCATGTCGTTTCGTCTGGAAGCGGGCGCAATTCACGTCCTACTCGGCCCCAACGGCGCGGGGAAAACTACCTCACTGGAAATGGCTGTCGGGTTGCGCCGTCCCGACTCCGGGAACGTTCGCACCCTCGGACTCGACCCGTTGGTCGACGGCGAAGAATTGCACCGGTGGGTTTCACTCCAGCCACAGGAAGTGACTGTTTTTGAGTATCTGCGGGTGGGAGAGATCTTGGATATGTGGGCTTCACTCTACGATAACCCCCATCCACGCGAGGACATCCTCACTTCTCTCGACCTCGCGGATCTGACTGACCGGCAGATCACGAAGCTGTCCGGCGGGCAGAAGCAACGCCTCAATGTCGCTTTAGCGATGGTGAGCAAACCGGAACTCCTGATCCTCGACGAGCCGTCAACCGGACTCGACCCACGTGCCCGTGAAACTCTCTGGGACACGCTAAAAACCTGGCGTGACCAGGGCACAACCATCGTCCTATCCACGCATTCGATGGAAGAAGCCCACGCCCTCGCGGACACTGTCATGATCATCGACCATGGCACCTGCATCGACCACGGCACACCTGCCGTCATCCTGAAGCGCCATGCAGGCACACCAACAATCACGTTCCGGACTGTCCGTCCCATGCCCGCCGAGATCAGGGGAAAACTGACCGACGTCGGGACGTTGTCCATAGACGGTTACGGTACAGGGTTACTTCGCACGCCCAACACCGATCGTGCACTGGCACTCCTGAGTGCCAGTGGAGTCGCTGTTGACATTCGAGTCACTCACCCAACCCTTGCCGACGCCTACAAAGAGGCAACCGGCACCGAACTGGCCACGACCACAACGATTGGAGCACAATCATGAGAACGTCAACCACAACAGTCGCATCTCCGTTCCTGGCCGCGCCAAGGATGGCGCGGACCTCGAAGGGGAGAGATACCGAGGTCAGGCAACTGCTGAGGGTTCACTGGCTGGAAATGTCACGAAACCGCTCTAGCTTCATTTTCGTCCTCATCTTCCCTTTCCTCATGCTCGGCATGTTTCTCGGCCTCACGCACCTCATGTCCTCAACTACTGAACAGGCACCGGACTTCTCGGTTGTTATCGTGCCGATGGGACTGTGCTTGGCAATCACCGGAACATGCACGACCCTCACCGCGGGACCCATCGCGGAATATCGCAGCAAAGGCACCCTCAGAGCACTGAGTACCACCCCGATCTCTCGATCATCTTTCCTTCTTACCCATATGGCTGTGCGGCTTATCCTCAGTTTCTTGCTGTCCGGAGCACTCATCGTGTTGGGTATGGTGTTGGGAATCGTGGGGATTGACAGCCTCGGAAGGGTACTCATCGCTTCCATTCCGACAACCATTCTCTTTCTGGGAGTCGGATATCTCATCGGTGGGCTGATGAAGAGTGGGCAGGGAGCGACAAACCTTGCCACGGCGGTCCAACTCATTGCCCTGTTCACCAGCGGTGTAGCCTTCCCATTCACCCTGCTGCCGGAGAGCGCGTTGAAGATCGTCAATCTGCTACCCACCGCCTACTTCGGTGACCTTCTTTTCTGGACCACAGGCTCGCCGCTCCAGCGGTACAGCACCTGGTTGGACTTCCTTATCGTCACCATCTGTGCGCTCGCCATCGTGCCTCTCGCAATTCGCACCTTCCGATGGGACACCCGCGAGAAATGATGGGCATCATGACCAGCGTCCTACATCGGAGCGCTCAAGAACGTGCGAAAGGAGCCAGGTTAATGACCATGGGCTTCTTTCGCACGTCAAGTGCATGCGCACAACTGGTACGGGGTCCTAGCCGGTAAGAGTGTTTACCGCTCGCGCCACCAACGCAGGAAAATCACCGCCAGACCAATCACCATGATGGCGATACCAAGCCAACGGATCGTCGCCACACGGCTCGGATCAGGGTCCTGAGCGAGGATCGTCATGAACGTGGAGGTGAGCGCCGGGGATACAAGCGCCGCACCGGTAAAAATCTGCGCGGACATATCTCCAGGCTACCGGAGCCAGAAGCCACAACGCACCGGAGCACTGAACCTCAAACCAGAGGCCACAAGTAGTGGGGGTTATCCCCCAGAAGAGTCGGACGCTCCCCGGGTGCTGCGTCTACACACCCAGGTGGAATCATTGAGGCATGACTTCAGCACCGGCGGAAAATTCCTCAGCGTCCTACATCAGTCCTTGGCTGAGCACCTCACCGCTCTTCTCCCGCGACGACTCTCACACCTCATTGCCTCGCCGCCTCCCGCTCTTTGATTCCGCAACCTGGCATGCCTTTCTCTACCTGCTCGCTTGTCTCCCGTTGGGGATCGTAAGCTTCGCGTACGGCGTCGTTGCTATTTCCCTCGGACTCTCACTCGCGATACTGATCGTCGGCCTCGTCGTCGGCGCAGCCCTTGTATTGGGCGCAGGCTCCCTGGCAGTAGTGCACCGAAACCTGGCCAACAAGTTACTGGGCACAAGCATTCCTCAACCGCACGGCCCGCAGCCATGGACGAGCGTCGTCGAATTTGCCAAACATGGCCTCACCTACGCCGCGGGATGGCGCGCCATCGCATTTTTCCTTATCGACTTCGTCGTCTCCCTAGCATTCTCCCTCCTCTCCCTTATCGTGTTTCTCTTGGGACTAGGAATGGTCACATATCCCGCATGGTTCTCCCTTCTTCCGTCACAGCAAGCGACCGACGGAACATGGCATAAAGGCTCGCAGCTGGGCATAGATTTCTTTGTGGACACGCCACTTCGGGTTGTCGTATTTGGTCTCGTGGGCTTTGTCATTTTCATCCTCGTCTGGCCCGCGCTTAATAACGCTCTCGCCAAGTTGCAGGCCACGCTGACCGCCAGCCTGCTTGGACCCACCAACGCCAGCCTTACGCGCGACCACCTCGAATCCCAGCGCGACCGCAACGTCGCCACCAGCACCAACCACATGCGCTCGATCGAACGCGACCTGCACGACCTCACCCAGGCACAACTCGTCGCCATCGCCATGCAGCTCAGCGACGTCAAAGACAGGCTACGCTCCGGCGAAACCCCGGAATCCCTCGCCACGAGCATCGATTCCGCCCACCTCACCTCCAAAGAAGCACTCGCCGACCTCAAGGATTTGGTTCGCGGCATTCACCCCGCGGCCCTCGACGCGGGACTTGAAACCGCTCTACGTACGCTCGCCTCCCGCTCGTCCGTCCCGGTTTCGTTAAGTATTTCCGTCGACGACGACGTCACCCCGGCTGTCGGGACCGTCGCCTACTATTGCGTAGCCGAGCTGTTGAACAACGTTTCCAAGCACTCCCAGGCAACGCGAGCCCTTGTAGTGGCCCGCACAAATGAGAATCGGCTCGTCGTGGAGGTTCATGACAATGGCATCGGTGGTGTACAAGAGGTGCGATCCATCCGCGACCGCGCCGAAAGCATTGGAGGACGGGTTACCATCGAATCACCAGCCGGTGGCCCCACACGCATCGGCGTTGACCTCCCACAGAAACTGACCACTTCTTTATGAGACTTGCTATCGCCGAAGATTCCACATTACTGCGCGTCACCCTCACCGATGTGCTCGGGAGGCGCGGCTTCGACGTCGTCGTCACAGCGGAAGACGGAACCGAGCTGCTAAGAGAGCTGAACAAACAGCCGGTGGACATCGTCATTATGGATGTCCGGATGCCGCCAACTTTCACCTCCGAGGGGATCGAGTGCGCGCTGGAAGTTCGCCACCGCTGGCCAGATACAGGCGTGCTCATCGTCTCACAGTATGTCGAGACGACCTACGCCACCCGGCTCTTTTCTGGATATCCCAGCGGCGTCGGATATTTGCTCAAGGATCGGGTAACGGAAGTCGGAGAGTTGGTCGACACACTTGAACGAATCGCGGAGGGCCAGACGATCCTCGATCCGGAGGTGGTCAGCCAGCTCATCGGGGCGTCTTTCGCTCGTGATTCCCTCTCCGCATTGACAGCACGCGAGCGCGAAGTCCTGGAACTCATGGCCGAAGGGCGCACCAACACCGCCATTAGCCAGGGGTTACATATCTCAACGGGGACTGTTGAGAAATACGTGTCCTCTATTTTCTCCAAGTTCAATCTGGAACCGGCGGACACCGATCATCGGCGGGTTCTTGCTGTCCTCAAGTATTTGGGGGTCTCGCAGCCACCGGGCTTAGGGTGAGGCTATATGAAGATATTCGGGTAGGTGCGCCGCAGATAGTCCTCGATGTCTGGTGGATTATCTTCGGCGAACCTGCGGGTGAACTCGGAGGCCAGCAGCTTGCGGTGTGAATTGCTGGAGAAACCGAGGCCAAGCAGGTAGTCAATATCTTCGTGGTGCAGGAAGTAGGGCACCTTGATGCAGTGAAAACCGAGGTCGTGAAGTGACTTCGCAATCCGGTTCGAGAAGCAGATAAGCTCCTCGAAATCTAGGTCATGCAGCACGTGCAGTTCGGCAATATTGAGGGTAGCTACCACCTCCACGTCGAAGTGGTATTGCAGCAGTTCGGCGAAGAAACCCGTCTTCTCGATCGCGGAATTGCTGATGAGCACCACCTTTTTGGTGTTGCGGCCAGCAATTTTGTTAGCGAGCACATGTTTGCGGAGGATGAGCGTCAAGGTGGAAAGCTGCGCCTCGTTGAGTGTTATGAAGGACTCAAGGTGCTCGGCGTATGCCCGACCTACCTGATCGAAAAGGAAAGAAAGTTCCTCGGAGACATCGTCCAGCTTGTTGTCATAAAAGTCGTAACGCAGCGCGCGGCGAATACTGAGCTTACTGATATAACGGTAAATCTCCCGGACCAGAGCTCGCTTCGAATAGAACGTGGTGACAATCCGTGCCTCCACAGCATCAACGAAACTCTCGCACATCCCCCAAATCTTCTCGCTGTGCGCGATCTTCAGCTCGGTAGTGCTGTCGAGCGACGCAAGCAGCGCGTTGGCAAGCAGGTTCTCGCCGTCGTTCAAAGTAATGCCGGCTTCCCGCTCCTCACCCGAGGTAACGTCATAACCTCCGTCACCCGCGCCGTCGTCGACAAAAATTGGGTAATTAGCCGTCCGTGCCAACTCGATACCCGCGAGCCCATGGCGCTGACTCGCGCGATAGCACGCCACCACATAATAAACGTAAAGCAGCTTCTTGCTGGAGTAACTGAGCTGAATACGATGCGCTCGCAGCATAGCGACAAGATCGGAGAGTGAGGCGCCAAAGCGATTCAGACAGAGCTCAATCTCCTCGAAGATCAGCCGCTGCAGCGGATTATTCGCCAAACGCGGGACTACGCGGTCGTTATGATCGATTTCAATAACCTGCGCAAAGACCTCACTTAGTCGGATACGATAGTGGTCCTCACGCCCCTGAATCTGGATTCCTTTGGCCGGGAAACTGCTCATGGAAAATCCCAGCTCGTCGAGCAGGCGCACGAGCGATCCACGATCCTTTTTCCGCGTGGACTGGCTGATTGCAAGCACGTCATACATGCTGGAGAAGTTGATGAACTCCTCCGTCAATGAGAGGGCAAGAAGGTAATCCAGCCGCTCGGAAATCGTCGTCACATAATCAGAGATGCTTAATGATTGAATAAGAGCGACGAGATCAGGGTAATTCGCCCGACTGACCACGGCGGCGTCCGTCGTCACAAACCTTTTCGGTGGCGGTAGAAACTCGTTAAGGTCGGCAATACAGCGGCGCACCGTAGACGGCGACTTCCCGTAACGCTCAGCCAGAAACGCAATTGGAACCGTTCCCTTTTCCTGAATACGATTCGCGAGAAACAGGGAAAACTCGCTCAGCGCCATCGCCATCACCTCCCACCAGCTTTCCCGATTCTAGCGGTTGGGTTCACTACGTGGCGGCGACAGCAGTTCCGGTCGGCAATCACGGCAATCACGGCAATCACGGCAATCAAAGCGAGCCTGCTTCACTATGTGGCGGTGAGAG
>JBDIAV010000042.1:0-24999 GCA_039812645.1 Actinomycetaceae bacterium | reverse complement strand
CCTAGAAAATAGCTTCGGAATCGGCATGGGCCTGTACGTGGTGCACAGGCCCATGCCGATTCCGACGCCAAATTTCTGGAGCTACGTATACCTACCGCCTACGAAACCAAGTACGCCGGTAGCCCCTACATGCCGCCGATGGTTTCTGCAGGTCCGAAGGCCGCGACGATGGAAGTTACGCCGCGCCATTGACCTTACAACCTCGCGTTTGGCTCAGAGGTAAGTGTTACCCACAAGAACCTCGCCCCCGGTTCGGCAACCGAGCAAGAAGTCGCGAGTGGCTGGCCCGAACTCCTTACTCGACTCAAGCACCATCTGGAGACTTCGCAGACTTTCGCTTTTTCGTGAATCGATCCTTTAGCCGCGTCCACAGGTTCTTCTTTTTCGGGGCGTCATCATCGTCATCGCCCGCGTTGTCCTCCCAGGGAGCGCCTTTTACGACGGTGCGGTACAGGTTGATCGTCGTAACAATAACGATCATGATCACCGGACCGAAGACAATTCCCAGGAATCCGAACATCGACAAGCCGGCGAACACGGCCAACAGCATGAGCGCCGGCGGCAAGTAAGCGGCGCGGGGGAGCAACATCGGCCGCAGGACGTTATCAATATTTGATGTGACTAGAACATGGAAGATCACCACGAATATTCCGCCGGGAATGTTTCCTGTCAACGCCATGCCGATACCCAAAGGAATGGCCACAATACCGCTACCCAGAGGGATAATCGACAACACAGTCAGGAATATGACGAACATGAAGAAACCCTGGTGGATTCCCGCGATATAAATCGATATGGCCCCTACGGTTCCCTGCGCGGCTGCAATAACAAACTGGCCACCGACAGTCGCCTTGACCATTGCGCCAATCTTTGAAAAGTAGAGTTCCGAGACTTCGTGATCCAAGGGGCTCAGGTCTTTGACCATGCGGACAACCTTGTTGCCATCCCCAAGGAATGCAAGGAAAACGTAGAGGAAGATGAGCGCGGCGGTCACTCCACCTGCAATGCCACCGACCGAGTCCTTGGCAAAGTTGAGCGCGAACTCCCCCACACTCGATGCAAGGTTAGAGACCCCCGACTGCAACTTCTCAGGTGTCAGATCGACATTAATAAATGGAATCCGATCCAACGCGGCGTTAATTGACTCTAGGATTCGCTGCCCAAGCTGACTCATGTCCGTCTTAGAGACCCACGCGCTGACGGTATCGATCATTTCCTTGATCTGAATGCCTGCCATCGTGAGAATGACGCCCAGCGGGACGATCACCACGGCCAGTGCCGATAAGACCGTCAGCGCTGAGGCAACCCCGGAGTTCCACCGGCGCTCAAACCGCACGTACAACGGGCGGAAAAGATAAACCAGCACACCAGCGATCGCAATCAGCTGCAGATAGTCCCGGAGAAAGTATGCGCCGAACGCCAACGCAATCACGGTCATGACCGACAACGCGCGCTTTTGATTCTGGCTGAATTGCCCGAGCGCCGACTTCAGCTTTTCCTGCGAACTCGACGCGTTCTCATCGGTGTTGTCGAGGATATTCTGTGCCACATCTTCGTTCTCCATGCGTCTATGTTACCCATGACCAGCCAGATTCGATTGAGCCAGAACGACGAACACCAGCTCGCCTCGCTAACGTCCCGCGACCACCCGGACTCGCCACACGACGAGAAGACTCACCACCATAACCGTCACCGAGAGAACACCGAGAGATAGCCCGGCTCCATGCGCACCAGATACCCCAACAATCGGCGCAGCGATTGCCCCCGAACCGTAACGAACAACTCCAAGTAACGACGACGCCGTCCCGGCCGCCTCCGGATTTGCCTCCATCCCGATCGAGGTGGCCGCCGTTGTCGCAGCAGAAATACCAGCAGACATGACGAACATCGCCGTCACCATGATAGCGAGCGGGAGGTTCCAGACAGCCGCGGCTAGGATGCCTACACCTCCGATAGACCCCAGAATCACACTTGCTACCAATACCCACACCGTCGAACGCCAAATCGCCACCCGTCCGGCCAGCCACCCAAAAAGCATATAGCTCCCGGAGAACAGTGCCATAAGCAGCGAGTACGTCTGCGGGGAGACATCGTAACTCGACTGATAAATAAAGGTCGACGCCGACACGTAGCCAAAATTCGCCATATTGACGAGCCCGATAACCAGCAATACCTTGACGAAGGTCCGGTTGCTGAAGAGGCTGAAGAACGACGGCGACTCCGCGTCATCTCTGCTACGAGCTACCGCTGGCGATGCCTCACGAGCGGCGGGCAACGTCTCGGGAAGTCCAAAGAACGTTGCGGCGAGGACAACCGCCCCGAGAATAGCGAGCGCAATGAAACTGCCACGCCAATCGATAAACGACGCAAGCGCTCCGCCGATCACAGGACTAATAGCACCCGCCAATCCGGAGAGCATGGTGAATCGTCCGTAGTACGCAACGAGCTTTCGCCCGCTGTACACATCACGGCCCGCGGCAAGCGCGATGACCATACCAGCCGATGCGGCCAAGCCTTGAAGCAATCGGGCGACAAGGAGAACCATAATATTAGGGGCCCACGCGCACACCAGCGAGGCCACCACATAAGCGGCAGTCCCAAGAAGAAGCGGCTTACGGCGCCCGTAGCGATCCGAGAGCGGGCCGATGATGAGCTGACCGCCAGCCAGGCCCACCAGGCAAGCCGTCATCGTCAGCTGGGCGAGCGCCGCCGTCGTCCCTAATTGTTCCGTCAACTCCGGGAGTACCGGCAGGTACAGATTCATGGAGAACGGACCAAAGAACGCCAGCATGCCAAGAACAACGGCGACCACGAGCGGATGACCACCCCGTCCTGGCGAGCTAACGATGTCCGTATCAGCAGCATTGACCGAGTCGTCATGTCGAAATGTATTCGTTGACACTGATTATCCTCATGCTCGGCGGAGCGAGTGGCGGGCCACGCCTCACCACTCGCTCTATCCCGAGAAGCTCTCTGAACTAGCGGTTGACGTAACCCATATGTTGGGCGTTGTATCGATCTCCGTGGACCCCAACGGTGGTCGTCAGGGCGTTGAGGTCGGCAAGCTCGTCGGCGGACAGGCCCACGGTCACCGCGGCAGCATTTTCGCGGATACGCTCAATGCGGCGTGTGCCAGGAATCGGTACAATCCACGGCTGTTGGGCAAGAAGCCACGCTAGCGCGATCTGTCCGGTCGTCGCTCCCTTGCGTCGAGCAAGTTGAGCAACATGTTCCACAAGAGCCTCGTTGGCAGCCAAGTTCTCAGGGTTGAAGCGCGGTACGCGGGCGCGGATGTCGCCGTCGGCAAACCTCGTGTCCGCCGTAACGGTGCCGGTGAACATCCCCTTACCCAACGGGCTGAAAGGGACGAAACCGATACCCAACTCGGCGAGGGTCGGCAGAACCTCAGCCTCCGGATCACGCGTCCACAGCGAGTATTCACTCTGCACCGCGGTCACAGGTGTCACGGCGTGCGCACGGCGAATCGTGGCCGCCGACGGCTCTGACAGCCCAAAATGCCGCACCTTGCCCTCGGCGATAAGCTCACCCACAGCCCCCGCTACGTCCTCAATCGGAACATCCGGGTCAACCCGGTGCTGGTAGAACAGATCGATTACGTCGGTGCGCAGGCGCTTAAGCGAGGCCTCGGCAACCCGCCGAATCTGCTCCGGGCGCGAATCCAAACCGACGCTCGCTCCATTCTCAATGCGCCAGCCGAACTTGGTGGCGATCGTAACCTGATCACGGATCGGCTCCAAAGCCTCGCCGACCAGCTCCTCGTTGACGTAAGGTCCGTACACCTCGGCGGTATCGAAGAAGGTCACTCCCTCATCCAGTGCCGAGCGCAATACCCCAATCATGTCCTCGCGTGAGCCCGGATTCGGCCCGTAGCTCTGAGACATGCCCATGCATCCCAGCCCAACCGCCGAAACTTCAAGGCTCTGTCCAAGAATTCGTGTGTGCATGTCTATCTCTCCAATGCCCGGGTGTTGTGTTCTTCTTGCGTCGACTCTTCGTGCCGCATCGTTGCCGCGATACTCGCCAGTAGCGCAAGCCGTTCCTCGCTGTCCGAACCAGGTTCCGCCGTGTAGATAAGGAAGGAAAGGCCGGGTTCGGCAGTCAGTTCCATCCCCTCGTAGGTGAGGGTCAAATCTCCGACGGCGTGATGGTGAAAATTCTTAGTACCGCTGCCGTGTCGGCGGACGTTATGTGCACCCCAGCGGATACGGAATTCATCGCTGCAGGTAGACAGCTCGCCAATGAGGTCATGGAGCTGTTTATCGTGCGGATTGCGTCCGGCTTCCGTCCGAAGAATCGACACGGTAATATTTGACGCCAGATTCCAGTCGGGATAAAACGCATGGGAGCGCTCGTCGAGGAAGTTGAAGCGCGCCAGGTTTCCGCGGCCCGGCCCGTGAAAGACGTGGTCGAAGAACGCCCGGCCCATAAGGTTTGTTGCGAGGATGTCCATTCTGCCGTTGCGTACAAAGGCTGGCCCAGCGGTCACGGAGTCCAATGCGCGAAGAAGGCTCTCGCGTGGCTGCCAGGTAGTTGGCTGACGTCGTCGAACCGGATCGGCCGCACCATTGGCCGCGCGGGCGAGGTCGAAGAGGTGCTCGCGCTCGGCGTCGTCCAGCATGAGCGCACGCGCGATCGCTTCCAGGACCGTGTCGGAGACTCCTGCGATGTTGCCGCGCTCGATCGTCGCGTAGTATTCCACGCTCACGTCTGCGAGCATTGCCACCTCGCTGCGCCGCAGGCCCTTGACACGCCGCTGCCCCGTCGCCGTAATTCCGGCCTGCTCCGGCGTCACCTTCGCGCGCCGCGACGTCAGAAACTCCCGAACTTCATCCCTCGTACTCACAGGAACAGCCTAAACGCCTTTGCCGTCCTGTAAGGAGGTACTGCCGGTACACCTCTCTCCGGAACATTGTCGACGACGGCGCGGCCCGGTCACCACCGACACGTCACAGCGAGGTCACTACGGTAGCTGCGCTACTCCACCAAACCAGGCAACATCACATATCCCGGCCTCACTCACCATCCTGCCGGTGCGCATCCCACACGAGCTTTGCGATGTGTAGCGCCAGATAGGCGGTCTCATCGGGAGTGATGGTGGCATTCAATCGCATCTCCAAGAGGTAGCGGACCTTTGCGGCACAGGTCATCGCCTCCGGGTGCGCGTTGGAAATCGCATCACCGAGGGTGGGATGCGGATCCTCAATCTGCTTGCCGCTGGAAATGCGGCTGAAGAGATAACGCAGATGTGT
Source organism: Actinomycetaceae bacterium (assembly GCA_039812645.1). Classification (GTDB taxonomy): domain Bacteria; phylum Actinomycetota; class Actinomycetes; order Actinomycetales; family Actinomycetaceae; genus Ancrocorticia. Next base: position 19,729 of record JBDIAV010000042.1, on the reverse strand, counting down.
CACGAACCGCGCTGCTCCAACGGAGGTTTGATCGATATCAAGAGCGAAACTCTGCTCAATCACCTCAAAGGCCCTCGCGATGATTTCCGTCATTTCGACGGCCTTACTCAGCCCCGGCGAGGCGAGGTTCGCGTTGACGAGGTGGAGTGCGATTGCCACCGCCTCACCTTGATCCAAGGGCATCCCAAGCATTGAACTCGCCAGGTCCACGGCCGCACCGGCTGTCTCGAACTCAGCCGGGTACAGCTGGCTCACTTCCCATCGCAGTGGATACTGCATAGGAATGCCGTCTCGGTGGCGTTGAATCGCAAAGTTGAGATGGTCCGCAAGCGGCAGGATGAGAGCTTGAGTGACGCGCAAACCCAGCCGTTCATGCGCCACATCGCCAATCGCCACCGCCGCCCGAACACATGGCAACGGGATCTCTGCCAGAAGCAGCGCAAGTTGATCCCTGGCCGTGCCTTCTCCAGCGAAAAACACCTGCTCCACCGTGGAGGTTTTCAGCGTCGCGCCGGGCCGGTGGGCATGTCCAATCCCCCGACCCAGCGCGACGATCTCCTTACCTTCATCATCGACCGCCAAGACGGCATTGTTACTGATAACGCGTTTGACGTGCATAACGGTTCTCCGTCCTTTCAATCGATGTGATGGTTCATTGGCCCAGCTGTGCCCCGTTTGTCTTGATAACGCCTTGGTACCAGTGGAAACTGTCCTTCTTGATCCGCGCCAGATCGAGAAGGTCGAACTCCTCGCGATTGACGTAGATGAAGCCGTATCGCTTGGAGCAGCCCTGATGGGTGGAGATGACGTCGATTGCCGCCCACGGGCAGTAACCGAAGATCCCGACGCCGTCGTTCAGCGCGTATTGGATTTGTTCGATGTGCCGCTGATAGTAGTCGATCCGGTACTGGTCATGGACCTGCCCGTCCTCCAACTTATCGAATGCGCCAATACCGTTTTCGGTGATGATGATGGGAAGCCGGTACCTGTCCCACACTCTGCGCAACGTGGTGCGGAATCCCACCGGATCAATCTCCCACCCAAACGCATTCGTTGGCAGATGCGGGTTCTTCTCCGCCCGGTACAGGCCAATTTCGCCCCGAACGATTTGTTGATCCGCTCCCCTAATTTGGAGATCCGAGGCATCTCCCGTGGACGCACCGACCGTCTGGGTCGAGTAGTAGTTGAACGCGATGTAATCGGGCTTGCCTGCCTTGAGAGTCTCCTCGTCCCCCGGCGCGATGTCCGGCTGCCATCCCCTCTCAACAAGGTACGCCCAGGCAAGAGGATGATAGGTTCCACGAACCGCGAGGTCCAAGTAGAGCAGGTTACGAACGGCATCCCAATCGTCGGCAGCAACAACATCCTCGGGAGCGCACGTTGCCGGGTACACGGAGACGATGTTGGGAGCTGGCCCGATCTTTGCCCCGGGCACGATCTCATGGCACAGCGCCATGGCTCGTGCCTGAGCCACAGCCATGTAGTGGTTCTGCTGGTAGACGCCCTTCTTACCCGTGACGCCCGACGTGCCGGTGGTCCCGACGGCGTCGCCGTGCAGAATCATCATGTTCTGCTCGTTGATCGTCAGCCAATACCTGACCTTATCGCCGTATTCTTCGAAGAGGATACGCGCGTAGTCCGCGAACGCATCGACGGTGGCCGGATTCGACCACCCGCCCTGCTCATCGAGCGCCTGAGGAAGATCAAAGTGGTACATCGTGACAATTGGTTCGATGCCTCGCTCCACCAGGGAATCGATGAGCTTGTGGTAGAAATCAGCCCCGGCGCGGTTAACCGAGCCGGTCCCCGTCGGTTGGATTCGAGTCCACGCAATAGAGAACCGGTAAGCCTTCAAACCGAGCTCGGCGAAGAGTTCCACATCTTCGGCGTAACGATGATAGTGATCGGCGGCCACCGTGAAATCGGTGGTTCCCTCGGGGAACTCCGTACGGACATCGACGATCGAGGGGCCCTTGCCGTCCTCGTTCCATCCACCTTCCACCTGATAGGCAGAGGTGGATGCTCCCCACAGGAAGTCGCTGGGAAAAGGCTTGAGTAACTTGTAGTCCATGAGACTCCTTTGTCAGTTTCCGATGGTCAGGACAGGTTCGCCGGGGATGACCGATCCCTCGGCGGTTACCGTCACCGCGCCCGTCTTGGCGTGATTAGTGACAACGAGAATGACTGTTGCCGGGTGTCCGGCCTTCTTGATTTCGTCAAGATCGGCCTGAACGAGGCGCTGTCCAGCCTGCACGCGGGTGCCCTTGGCGACGGCGCCGCTGAAGCCCACTCCCTTCATTGCGACAGTATCGATGCCCACGTGAACGAGCACTTCGACGCCGTCGTCGGTCTTGATGCCAAACGCGTGCCCGGTGTTCATCGCGACGATGACAGTTCCGTTGCAGGGGGCAACGATCGATCCGTCGGAGGGTTCAACGGCGACACCCGGTCCCATCGCACCGGAAGCGAAGACGGGATCCGCCACCTGATCGAGTGGTACAACAGTCCCGGCACAGGGCGAGGTGAGTTCGCCAATCGCGGTCACCACCGCAGCTGCCCCACCACCCGAAACGGGTACCGCTTCCAGATCCGTGAGCGGGGCATCACCACTGGCCGCCGTGGCGTCGTCGACCTTCTCAAAACGGAACGACAAAACAACCGTCAGAACCGCGGTAACAACGGCGGAGATGACCAGGGCGATGAGGATGTTGACCAGGTACTTCAGCGTGTCATCACCGATGTAGAGCAGGACTGCCGGGAGGCCCGACGATCCGGTGGCGAATCGGTGCGTGTTGGTGAGTCCGGCGTAGAGGCCGCCGCTGGCGCCGCCAATCATCGCCGCGATCAGCGGGTATTTCTTAGGGAGGTTGACGCCATACAGTGCAGGTTCGGTGATTCCCATGAGGCCGGTGATGCCGCCCGCGGTGGCGATCTGCCGCAGCTTCTTGTCCTTGGTGCGGAAGGCTACAACGAGGGAAGCTACACCCTGGGCGATGTTGGAGACGAGAGCTCCGGGGCCGAAAATGCTGTCGAAACCGAGCTGGGACATCTGCATGATACCCAGAGGAGCGACGGCGTTGTGGAGCCCGAACATCACCATGACCGGCAGAAGTCCACCGATGATGACGGCGGGTGCCCACGCAGCGTTCGTGGCCAGCATGTTGAAGAACGAGGCGAGATATCCGGAGAGGATGGCGCCGATCGGTCCAAGCACGGACATCGCGAGCGTGCCCATGACAAGGAGTGTGAGCATCGGGACGAAGACCAGCTTGACGGCATCCGGGATAACCTTGTTCAACCACCGCTCGACGTACTTCTGGACGAGGATGACGAGGATGATGGGAACCACGGAGTTGCCGTAGCCGGTGAGATGAAGCGGGATGATGTCGAAGAGGCTGACGGGCTGGCCATCGGCTACCATCTGTACCCATGTTGGATGAAGCATGATGGCCGCCACCGATGCGGCAAGAACCGGGTTGCACTTCAGTTTGTTGGCCGCGGTGAAGGCCAAAAGGATCGGCAAGAAGTAGAAGACGGCGTCGGCGAAGAAGTTGAGAACAACGTAGGTCTGGTCTTCTCGGGTGATGACGCCGAACACGACGAGCAGGGCCATAAGCGCCTTGACCATACCCGCACCGGACAGCGCCGGGATGATCGGCTGGAAGGTCCCCGCTACGAAGTCGATGATAATTTCAACAACGTTCTTCTTCGCCGAGGCGCTCGCCGGAGCGTCACTTGCGTTCGAATCTACCGGCACGATGATTTCGACTTCGTCATACACGTCCTTGACGTGCATACCAACGACGACCTGGTACTGGCCGCCGCTGAAGAGCGACGTTGTCACACCATCGGTGGCATCCATGGTGTCCTTCTGGACCTTGGATTCGTCCTTGAGTTCGAATCGTAGCCGGGTCTGGCAGTGGTAAACGGAGCGGATGTTCTCCGTTCCTCCCACTAGCTCCACGATCCGCGCCGCCAGGGGCGCATACTGCTTGCTCATCGCAGGTAATCCTCCTCGATTACATCTCGAAAGAGCCCAATAAACAAAAAGGACCCGAGCACAAAGCTGCCTCGACGGGCGAGAAGCTTGGAGCTCAGGTCCTGCACCGCCGCAGCGGTTATCATCCTGGGTCTCAGGCGATAACGATGATCGCCTGCACCGAGAGTAACGGAGGAGATCAGGGCGTCGCCATGGGCGAAAGATACTCTGCTGGTACACGTTCCAGCAGTTTGTGGCTCATGATTTTCGACGACGGCGCGGCCCAGCCACCTACGAGAGCCTCCAGTCCGGCGTTCATCACAGCGGGCCGGGAGCACCGCCGGGCAACGCCAATACTCGTTCCAGTAGTACCTCCCTCGAGGCAGCAGCGAGGCATACCATGGCAGGGAGTGTTTCTACGAACGAAGCACACGATCATCGAGAAGGAAGAAACCATGCGCGGTACCGTTCTTTATGCTCCCGGAGACGTCCGTTCGGAGCAGCGCGAGGACCCTCGAATCGAGAAGCCAACCGATGCTATCCTGCGGCTCGCAGCCAGCTGCGTGTGCGGCTCCGACCTGTGGAGTTACCGGGGCATCAACTCCGTCACCGAACCTCGATCCATGGGCCACGAGTATGTGGGAGTCGTGGAAGAGATCGGCAGTGAGGTTCGCGATATCAAGGTGGGCGACTTCGTCGTCGGCTCCTTCTTTTCTTCCGACAACACCTGCGAGATCTGCCAGGATGGCTATCAATCCCGCTGCGTCCAGGGCGAAAGCGCGACCCCCGGAGGCGCGCAGGCCGAACTACTACGGGTGCCGCAAGCCGACGGAACGCTCGTCCCCACTCCCGGGATACCGGACGAGGATCTCATCCCCTCCCTGCTGGCAGCATCCGACGTACTCGGAACCGGCTGGTACGGAGCTGTCGCGGCCAAGGCGGGGCCGGGCAAGAGTGTCGCCGTCGTCGGTGACGGAGCGGTGGGACTGCTTGCGATTCTTGCCGCGAAACAGCTTGGGGCCGAACAGATCATCGCGATGTCACGCCACGCACCGCGTCAGGCTCTCGCCCGCGAGTTCGGCGCCACGGACATTATTGAGGAGCGGGGCGACGACGGCGTCGCCCAGGTCAAGGAGCTGACCGGCGGGCTCGGTGCCCACTGCGTGGTAGAGGCCGTCGGCACCCAGGAGGCGATGATGCAGGCGATTCGCTCCACGCGCCCCGGCGGGCACGTGGGCTTCGTTGGTGTCTCCCACGGCGTCGAGATCCCCGGGCAGGAACTGTTCTACTCCGAGGTGCATCTACACGGTGGCCCCGCGCCTGTGCGGCGCTTCCTCCCTGACCTCATCGAGCGGATCTGGCGCCGCGAGATTAATCCGGGCAAGGTTTTCGACCTCGCCCTGCCGCTGGCCGAGGTGGCCGAGGGGTACAAGGCGATGGACGAGCGCCGCGCCATCAAGACGCTGCTTCGTCCCTAAGCCTTCTCAACGCTACGACGACCTAGACGGGATTCTCCATCGATTGCGATGGAGAAGACCCCTGGCAATTAACTCGCTAAGCGAGTAAACTTCATCACGTGGCTGTATCAGAAGACTTCAACAAAGAAGAGAAGTTCGGGCACAACACCTTTCGATAGAACAACTCGTGTCCAAACTCTTCGGCACGTCACCGAGTGTGAGAGCGGGCCATAAGCCTCGTTCTCACACCCTTCTGATACAGCCACATACGTCATCGGCACGCCAGTTCCACGTCCTATATCCACCACATGCGTGGATCTGGCCACGACTATTAGATCTGGCCCCAACCACAAGGACTCGCCATGAACACCACCCCTCACCCCGACTACCAGCCTCGGACTCTGCTCCCCTGCCGCGCTGTCCTTTTCGACTGCGACGGCGTCCTCGTGAACTCCGAGGAGATCATCTTTAATTCGTGGTCTCGCTGGGCACAGCAGGTTGGGGTCAATCCTGACGAGGTTCTTGCAAGCATTCACGGGCGACGCTCCCAAGACACGGTCGCCGCCTTCATCGAACCGGCACGCCGCCCCGAGGCTCTCGCTCTCATCGATTCCATGGAGATTGAGGACGCCACAAACGTCACGCCGATCCCCGGCGCCATTGAGTTGCTCAACTCAATTCCCGAGGGACGCAAAGCAATCTTCACCTCCGGGTCCCGCGCGCTGGCTTCCGCGCGCCTCGACGCGGCAGGGATCTCGGCACCAAACGTCGTCATCACCGGTCAAGACGTCACCCACGGCAAACCGCACCCGGAGGGCTACCTCACCGCTGCCGAGCGTCTCGGTATCGATCCGCGCGACTGCGTCGTCGTCGAAGATGCGATTCCCGGCATTCAGGCGGCGCGCGCCGCGAACGTTCGATCTATCCTCGGAATTGGCCATCAGGACTTGGGTGAGGACCAGCCCAACCTCATCATCTCCGATCTGAGAATGGTGCGCTGGACGCCAGCTGGACTACTCATCGCGGCCCAGGCACCGTGGCGGTGACTCACACTCGTTACAAGGCCTTTTCTACGAGGTGGAAACCGTGTCCAGTTCTTTCACCTCGACGATAAAGCAGCTACTGGATGACGTACCCGAGATGGACCGAACACGGAATCTGGAGCGTAAGCACCGGCCAAACAGCTAGCGGCTCGTAACGTGGGCCGGTTCGGACTTGGGCGGGCGGCGCCGTCGTCGAAAAATAACCCCGCCCTACTGAGTAGGCGGCGCTAAGCATCAAGAAATCGCACAATGTTGTCCGCAACAGCTTGTGGATCTTCCAGCATGGGAAGATGTCCCGTTTCAACTTCGCCATACCAGGTTGCGCCAAGCCGCTCACCGAAGGTTCGTTGCAGGCTGGCAGGGAGTTCCCGGTCGTTCTTCGTTACCGCGTAACCTTTCGGACCACCCCACTTCTGCTGTCCCACAGAATCTCGATAGAAGCCCAGCGGTTCTGCCTCAAAATCGGAGATGAGTTTTTCAACAAGCGACTCATCAAGTCCGTGCGTCAAGGTTTTGCGGATTGCCGAGTCGGGTGGGCGCGTTCCTCCGAGCCTCATGGCAACGTTTAGAATCCATCGATTGGGTGCGGGCATCGCTGAGATAAAGGACCCACCTGGCTTCGGGACAACAGCGCTAAGGGCCAAGAGCCCGTTGACCCGATAAGGCACGAGGCTGGTAACTCCCGCAGCAACAACACCGCCAGCAGAGTGAGCGACAATCGTGAAGCCGTCCGTTTCGACCGCTTGGATGGCAGCCTCGGCGTAATCGCGCAGCCCAGCGGCGTTGGTTGGGCGCGGGGCCACAGTCATGACGGTGTCGGTTCCAAGTTCGTGTTCTAGTTCGCGGCGAACATCGTCCCAGATCCATGCGGGAAGGCCTGCACCACCGAGAAAAAGAAGGGAATGATTAGTAGTCATAGTGACATCGTGGCAGACGAGAGTGTCACTGGCATGTCACTATTTATATATGAATCGGACTGATCGCCTCTACGCCTTACGGGAGGAACTTCGCAGGGCCGGATCAGCCGGGCGCACGGCTGAACGGCTCTCTCGGCTATTTGAGGTCAGCATCCGGACGGTGAAGCGTGACATTTCCGCACTTCAGCAGGGAGGTTTCCCTGTCTACGCGCGATCCGGACCCGGCGGAGGATACGTTGTAGATGCCGCCGCTACACTTCCTCCCGTCAACTTCACCGATGCCGAAGCGTCCGGCCTTGCCGCCGCCGTTACAGCGCATCGCGGCCAGCCATTCGACAGCCACGCCCGCGCCGCACTCGCTAAAGTTCTCAGTGTCATGGACGCTGCCACGCAAGAACGTACCGTCGCACTAGGCAGTCGCATCTGGATAGATCAAGCAGAGAGTCCCGGGGATGTTCACGTCCGGCGGGCAATTGAACAAACACTCCATGAGCGCCGCGTGCTCTCGCTGAGTTACCTCGACGACGAAGTGGCTACATATCGGATCGACCCGGTGCTGTTGGCCCATACCAGAGGATATTGGTGGGTCGTGGGGCGGTGTCGCACGTCGGCTATGGGTACTGGGGCCACGAAGGACGCGGATTCCACCTCAGGTTTTGTCATGAACTCAGGAACGGGATCATCAGGATTAGAGGAGCTTCGGTGGTTTCGGCTCGACCAAATCATCTCGGCCCACCCAACAGCAGAACCGGCCGCTGACATACCGGTAGCAGCGGTTGGTACACCTCCACCAACCGCTGCCTCCATTAGCCGTCCTGATGAGTGATGTGATGTGTGATGAGTGTCGTGTTCAAACAAAGTGTTCTGTGGATGTTCGCTCTCTGTGATCCGTCGTCAAACCACGTCACGTACGCATGCTCCAGGCGTCATTATCGGGATCTCTAATCGAGTTTCTTTTCCACACTTCTTGGATCGCAGCGCTTTGGTCCTTGATCGACATTCCCGTCACGTCAAGTACAAGATCCGCTGCAATATTCTTAGCAGCACGTTGATGTAAGAGATCAAACTCGCCACTGGTCAGATACTCTGTGCGAGTCCGCGAGCGCCGACGCGCTTCATTAAGCGGCAATTTCAGCTGAATGACGAAAGCTTCCGGCAAAGCTGCCCGGTAGACGGCTAGCGACTCTCGTGTCAGAAAGTCAGCGATCACCACGTCAAATCCAGCGCCCATGAAATTTTGGGCAAGGACGACGACATTGTGGGCTGACAGCTCATGCTGCGCCTCACCTTCTTTGCCACTCCATAGCGTTCGCCCTCCGGAGACGACCAACTGGCGGACGTCGTCGGCATCAATGTAGGCGGCTCGAGAACACGACGCCGCAAGAATCCTCCCACAGGTTGTCTTACCTGCGGCAGGACCTCCCGAGAGGATCAATGGCCGCATGAATACCTCCGCTCTTGTCTTCTTCGGACTAACATATACTGACGCGATATGGCATGCGGGTTATCTCCGGACGGTTTTGACGGAATAACTTTGAGAGCATACTCGCTTTAATCATGTTTCTTGAACGAATCTGAGAGAGACGACCAATGACGGCGGATCCCACCAACAGTCCAGTGCCAGTGCCCGGATGGCTTCCCATAGAAACCGCGGTACGGACACAAGCCCGCCACCATGACCTTGTCGAGGCTGCTGGCATTGAGGTCGACGCGGAGATGGCCCCTATCCTGGAAAAGCTGTGGTCTGTGGGGATAGAAACTCATCAGTCCTGCCAAGGGTTTCCCCGGGACTACAGCCCGGCTCGCATTTTTGAGGTGTGGACCGATTCTGCGTGGATCGGATTCAACGATATGGACGTTGCTTTGAGATTCATGCGTCTCCTTGTGGCTGAAGCCAACTGGTCCCATCCAGGTGCCGACGGCGCGATCTGGCTCATGCCCACTGGAATACCGGGGCGGGAGGTCGCGGCCGGAATTGTCTGTTTCCCGCCCGCTCTCATGCCGATGGCTGAGCGCGCCGCGCAGAAGCTCGCAAAGGCAACAGAAGATGTGAGTGAAAAATGAGCACATTAACCGACTACATTGACGCGTGGGTAGCGAATGATCCTGGCCGTATCACCGCCGCCGTGACCGAGCACTGCGTCATTACCGAGTGCTACGGACCTGTCTATCACGGACGCGACCGAGTGCGGCAGTGGGCGGAGATGTGGTTTGCCTCGGGCGGTATTGTTCATCGCTGGGAGATCACTGACTACTTCGCTGCGGAGGATCGGGAAGTTGCACAGTGGACCTTCGAGTGCACGTGGCAAGGCGAGCGGGCAACCTTTGATGGAGCAACGATTGCGCGTCGTGAAGATGGACTGATTGCTGAATTGCGCGAGTATCAAACAAGTGCCCCACTCTACGAGTGGAAGGGCACGTGGATCTAGGCCCTCCAAACCGCTGGATTTCCGGTTCTGATTCCTACGTGGCCTCTACAGTGACATCCCTCGCCGCATAAGGCGCGGCTTGCCGCTGAAAGGCCACGTGGGAAATGATATCGGCGCTTCACTGCTATCGTTGCCCACATGACGGAGCCTATTCCCAGAAAATGCCTCAGTTGCATGCCTCTCCGCCCTTGACGGGTGGAAGACTGCTAAGGATGTCATAACAGGTAGCTCGCCACTGCTCGCAACACCCGCAGAACTAAAGAAAGGACCGGCACATGGCCGAATTCGACACTCTCCTTGAGCGGGCCCGCTCGGTATTGAATCCGCAACAGCTTTCTGATGACGCCCAATGTGGCACTGTCAGTGCAGCTCTTGAGACTGCACAGGGTGATGTATTCGTTGGTATTTGCATTGATATGCGGTGCTCGTTGGGATTCTGCGCTGAACGCGCCGCAGCCGCCACAATGCTGACACAGGGTCAAAATGTCATCGTGCGTATGGTTGCCGTCAGCCATCGCGGGCCCATCCTGGCGCCTTGCGGCGCTTGCCGCGAGTTCATCTCCCAGCTGTCACCACTCAATCTCAACGCCGAAGTTCTGGTGAACGAAACGGACGTTGCCCGCCTCGGCGATCTCATGCCTTACCGCTGGCCAGACTGATCGAGGCGAACGTTCGTATGGACTGTCGACATCACATCACTAGTGGCCCAGCTACCGGGAGCCGGTCATGCTCAATCAACCAGCGCACCGCTTCAAGGATTGCCTCCTCCGGTTCGTAACACGGAGCATAATCGAGCAGATGCTTTGCCTTGTCGATAGAGAAGACATGACTGCGATGAAGGTGCCCCCAGCTCTGGCTCGCGTATTCCTCATTCACCGAAGCACGGTATTCATCCCAACCAATACTTTCAATAGCCGACTGTTGTCCAAACCATGCAGAAGCGATCTCCACGTATCCTCGAACGCTCAATGCCGTCGGGGCAACGATGTTGAAGTCCTCACCGGCTGCCGCTTCGCGATTCTGAACCGCGAGCGCAAAGGCCTGCGCGAGGTCATCAGCATGGACATGATGCAGCATCTCGGTACCACTACCGGGCACACGTATCGCCTCACCACAAGACAACGCCCGCCACACGTCCGGGTTGATGTTTCCCAGCGGGCCAGTCGGATGCCAACCCGGCCCGACGATGTGGCCTGGATGGAGCGACGTCGTCACCAAACCTCCAGCGGCTGTCTCTTCCTTAAGCATCTGCGCGATAGCACGCTTCTGGATGCCGTACTCGTCAAACGGCAGGCCGGCCATCTCGGGAGCGTCCTCTAAGATTGGCAGCTTGAGACTTGGCCCGTAACGCCAGATGGATCCGCAGTGAATGAGGTGGGCAACTTGACCTCGCAAGGCTTCGACAAGCGCGGTCGCGGATTCCACAGTGAAGCAGACAAGATCGATGACCACTTCTGGCTCCAGGGCAAGAATAAAATCCCCGAACTCTCCTTCGCCGTCGAGCTTCTGACGGTCAGCGATAACCTGGCGAACCTGCACCCATTCGGATGAGTCGGAGTATCCTGTTCCACCGCTTCGGCTCACGTTGATAACCTCGTGACCTGCGCGGACGAGCCGAGGAATGAGGAAGGTTCCAATGTGTCCACTTCCCCCGATAACTGCGATTCTCATGATGCTCCCATCACTCATATATGAATTGTTGGTCAGTGTTCTCGGCCAACCGGGTCGGTTCGGCAAGCCCAGCAAGTCCAGCTAGCTTGGCAAGCTTCACCGTAGTCTCGCTTCCCGCTTCGGCGCTGTACGTCGCAAGGCTCAGCCCCTTCTCCCCCGGCCCCTCGAAGACGTTGTATTCCAGCTCAACCACGCCCACATCGGGGTGGTTGTAGATCTTCGTCCCGCACTTGTGCTCGTGCACATCACGTTCGGGAGGCCTGCCTGAGCAGGGGTGACGTGCGCGCGGCGAGAGATGAGGAACTCTCGTACATCATCCTTGAAACTCATACGTTCCACCTTACGGCGGTTGCCCCTCTCGGTGGCGATATCTGGGAGTACCTGTCAGGTACCCTCAAGCAACCTGGAAATTTATTCCGAGAACGGGCATGGCTACCCATGAGGTCTATCTTGAAAGCGCCATGAATCCTCATCATTGTGGTTACGGTGGTGTCATGACTCATCCTGTTCGTCCGCTTCCACTTCGCCTATTCACTGCCCTGATTGTTTGTTTTACTCTCGCTCTCGGGGGTTGTTCTTCCACCTCAGAGCCACCGAAGGGGTGGCATACCTTCGAGGAAGGAACCCTATCCGTCGCTGTACGCGACGACTGGGTCGTCCCCGAATTGGGCGATAATTCCATGGGAATGTTCAATGTCATCATGCAGGACACTGACCATTTTGAGAGTGCCGAGACCCAGGTGCGATTTGCTGCCATCACCGATTACGCTCACGTGTATCCGGGGGTGACGGACACCCACGGAGCCGAAAGCGCTCTAGAATACGTCGTCGTCGCAGATCCTTTCGGGCAAGCTCACCCCATCCTGCCAGATCCCGTAGACCTCTCCCGGGACGGGCAAAAGATCTTTCGGCAAGACGTTCCCCGCGGGAGCGAGGGCAACGTCTATTACCTCTGGGCTACCGAAAGTATCGACGGCGATGTCGCGGTGGTCGCCCTGGGAGGCGAAGGTCTCACTGAGGAGATGATTAGTACCATCGATTCGACGATCTCCGCCCGGCACGTTTCCAAGAACGGCTAATGCATATCTTGGCCAGTTGATGGGTGGACAACGACTAGCGAGCCAGCGAACCCACTCCCAAAGAAACGAACGAAAGCGCGGAGAATGAATTCAGACGAGGAGTTTGCCGTGGGCATGATTGTGCTTGGTCTCCTTCATATTGCACTACCGCTCGCAGCCGGTCACCTGGCATTCGTCTCCACATCCCACCGGCGGCGGGCGGCATCAATGGCCTCACGATTCGCGGCGGCCCAATCGACGAGCTCTCTGAGAATGACGGTGAGGGACAACCCCACCTCAGTCAATGCGTATTCCACCTGCGGTGGCGACGTATCAAGAACGGTGCGGGTAATGAGGCCGTCGCGCTGTAGTCGACGCAGCGTGACGGTCAGCATCCGCTGCGAGATCCCGTCAACCGATCGTAGTAACTGACCGAACCTGCGCTTCTCATAAAGCCGCAGCTGAATAACAACAAGTACTGACCAGGTGTCACCGATTCGATCGAGGATGTCGCGGATGCCGCACACGGGCCTTTCCGGCGCACACTCAACCCTCAACCCGGCCCCATCCATGCTGTCGGGTCTCTCGTCAGCGATGGCCCCATCCGCGACAGGGGTTACGCCGGTGTGCCTATCAACCATGCAAGTGCCTTCTTGTCGTCATTACCAACCCCGATTACGGTCAGTCGAGGTAGTTACCAATAGTAACCAGTAGGAGGACACAACATGGCAGAGCACTCACTCGGAATCATCGGATCCGGGCCAATCGGACAGGGGCTCGCCACGCTATGGTCTCGCGCGGGCTACAAGGTGACACTCGGCGTTCGCTCCGCCGATTCCGCCATGCGCGTCCATGTTCCCACGGACATTGAGGTTGGTACGTTCGAGGACGCCGCACGCCACGACGTCGTCGTTCTCTCGCTGCGACACGACGGCGCCGAAGCGGTCGCCACACGACTCGCACCCCAGCTGGAAGGAGCGCTGGTCCTCGACACAATGAATGCGGTCACCCTACGCCACGGCACGGTCGTGTCGGGACTTCCCAACGGGCTCACCGAGGGAGAGTGGCTCGCCCGCATCCTTCCCCACTCCGTCGTGGTTCGCGCATTCTCACACATTCAGGACGAACTTCTGACGTCGCGGGCACAGCGGTACCCCGGAATGTGGGCCGTTGGCTATGCATCCAACGACGCCGCGTCCCAACCACGCATCGAAAAAATCATCGCCGACACCGGGTACGTCCCCATCTTCGCCGGGACCCTCCGCGATTCCGCGATTCTCGACCCCGGTGGCGCGGCCTTCCCGCACATGTTCACGGCCGCCGATCTGCGCGGGCTCGTCACCGTGCACCATCTTCCGGCGATGCTCAACAGCTTTAACACCGCAACCCTCGGAGACCATCTACACGCCGATGTCACGTGGCACTTTCCGTACGGGCCAACTCTCGGGATACGCGAGACTTTCTCAGGGAAGCGGGACGTGTTAGAGCATCTCGAACGCGTGCAAGCGTCCGGGGTTCGCATTTCCGATCTACACACCACGAACGAAACGTCAATGGGAGCCGTGGTACTCGCCACCGGAACTTTCCCCACACCCCGCGGCCCGGTGACCAGCCCCATTGTCAGTCTCGTGTCGATTCGAGACGGACTCATCAACAAAGTGACGGAGTATTGGGACACCGCCGCCATCCGATGACGCGCTCATGACTTGTTGCAGGTGTCCGGTTCCATTTCCTCAGGATCGTGCCGCTTGGAGTGTCCGTAAATCCTCGGGTACGGGAGCTCCCTCGCAGTCGAGACCAGCGGCAATGAGCTGCTCGTAATGCTGGATCTTGCCTTCGAGTGCAGCTTCGGCCCGGTCAAGCTGGCGCCGGCGCTCGCCGAGCATCTCTCGTTCCCGTTCAAGCAGGGCAATTCGACGTCCGTGGCTCGCGGCACCCTCGTCCATGAGCTCGACGAAATGCTTCATGTCCGACGTGCTCATTCCTGTATCACGCAACGCGACCAGCAGTGCGAGAATCCCCTGGTCGCGTTCGCTGTACCTGCGATGCCCCGTGGAGCTACGACCAACCCGCGGCAGAATTCCTTCGCGTTCATACCAGCGCAGCGTGTCCGTACTCAACCCCGACACCCGAGCCATCTCAGCAATCGTCAGATACCGTCGTTCGTCCATGTCCCTGAGCCTAACTCTTGGAGTGGACTCCACGTCAACACGTGCCTCAAACGAAACATCCTCCTTGCCTTAGAGTCCACTCCAATTCGTAGGCTCCTTACTCGTATACCATTCACGAACACGAGGAGGAGCCATGCGCGCTCTTGCAGTTACCGGGAACGGCTCAACACAAAGCCTTGTCCTCACGGAACTCCCCATCCCTCGCCCCGCCGCGGGTGAGATCACTATCGATGTCGACGCCGCGGGTATCGGCCTCATCGACGCCTTCTGGGCCACTGGTTTCATGCCACATCGCGACGGTCTAGTTCCCGGCCTCGAAGTAGCGGGAACGGTGCGCGAAGCGGGCGCCGGCGTCGCCGATTTCGTTCCTGGGCAGCGAATCGCGGCTATTCTGCCGGATGCTGGCGGCTTTGCCGAGGTCGCCCGAGCTTCGGCGGCCCTCTGCGCACCGATTCCCGATGACATGACAAGCGAACAAGCAGCGATTGTGCCCGTCAACACCGTGACCGCTCATCTCGCTCTGACAACAGTCGCTCGGTTCAGCAAGGGAGAATCGGTGCTGGTGCACGCGGCCATGGGAGGTCTCGGTTCGCAATTCGGGCAGATCACGCGCAAACTCGGGGCCCAACGCGTTGACGCTGTCGTGGGCTCGGCGGCAAAGCGGGACATGGCGCGTCACCTCGGCTACGACAACACCTACCTGCGCAACAACCTGTCCAGAATTCCGCAAGCGACCTACGACATCGTTGTTGATTCCGTTGGAGGTGAGGCAACGGCGACAGCCTTCCGAGCGCTGCGTGCAGGCGGGCGCCTCATCCGGGTTGGCAATGCCTCACAGGCCCCGGACGTTCAGCTCAGCTCTCTCGCCCACTGGTTCGAGAACAAGACAACGGCGGGCTTCAACGTTGGCGGTTGGCTCCGGGCTTACCCGGGCCAGGGAACGGAATCTCTGCTGTGGGCGCTCGACGCCGTTGCAGCCGGTGATATCCGAGTTCCACTCACCGGCACTGCCCCGCTTGACGAGTGCAACACACTCCTCGAGCCACTACTGCGTGGTGACACAACCGGCAAACTCGCGCTGAACGTCAGGTAGCGGGCGCGAACCTTGAGACGGCGGCCGCGAGCCTTACTGCCAGCAAGCTGCAAGGATGATTCGGGCCTTGCCGCCCATTTTCCCGAGGTCGCGGTTATGCAGATGCAAACAGTGGCGTATACGTGATGGCTATTCGTATATTCGAACAGCGGTCACGTATACGCCACCACATGCACATTGTCCTGACTGTTTCACTGCCAGCCGGACTCGCGCCGTTAATTTAAGAACGAACCCTCACAGTGATCGGCGTGGGATTACTCAGGTTGTCAGATACCGGACAGCGAGTCTCGGCAATCCGCACGATCTCGGCGATCTCCTCCTCCGAGGCGTCGGCATCAATAGTGAATACCAGCTCGATCGACTGATATCCCGCACGCTCCTCGGTGGGCTTATCCTCAAGACGCGTCGGATCAAGTGGACCCGAAGCGTCAACCTCAAGCGAGTTAATCTTTACACCGCGCTCCCGGGCAACCATATGAACCACGACGTTCATGCACCCCATGAAGCCCGCGAGAATATACTCGACCGGGTTGGGGCCAGCGTCTTCACCTCCCAGCGAAGGAGGCTCATCAATTGTCAGAGTGAAGTCACGAACCTTAACGGTCAGTTTGGTGGGGGTCTCTGCAGTGCCATGGGCATCAAAAGTCAATATGGGCATGTCGATCAATCCTTTCTCAATCATTCCCTTGGGACAAGCCTACGGAGTTAGAGGGAAAAAGACACGACTATGCCCGCATTGGTCTCAAAAGAGGACGGAGGACATGCCAACGCAGAGATGCCGTCGCCGTTCCACCTTCCCTAACGCGCCTTTGGAGCCCTCCCCGCGGGGAAACAGAGAAGGACCTGGACCCCGGTTAGCACCGCGAATGCAATCAGAGTTGCCCTCCACGAGCCTGTCTGCTGCGCCAGAAATCCCGCAAGAACGGGGCCGAGAGCTGCGAAAAGGTAACCGAGGGACTGCGCCATGCCGGACAGTTGAGTCGTTTCAAGCTGGGTGCGGCCGCGCAGGCTGATAAGGGACAACGCGACGACGAGGGCCGCACCGCTTCCGAGTCCCGCGACAATTACCCAGAGCAGGGCCATCTCAGGAAGTATCAAGAGTCCGAGAACGCCAACGAAAATAGGAACGCTCGCTGCCAGAGCGGCGGTCACCTGATGGTGCTTTCCCTTCATAAGAAGAGGAATGAGAAGCGCCGACGCAATGCCGACGATCTGATAGATAAACAGGTGCCAGCCCGCCTCGTGTTGAGACGCGCCAGCAGCAATCTCGATCGTCGGAAGCCATGTCACCATGACATAAAACGCCGTCGACTGCACGCCCATAAAGGCGGTGACAAACCAAGCCGTCGGTTGCCGCCACACGCTCGGGAAAACCACGTCTTCTCTACCTGCGGAAGCAGCCTGAATAGAGGTAGCGGCGCGTACGCGAGGAATCCAAATGACTGCGACGACGACGGCCGGAATCGCCCAGAACGCCAGTGCCCCACGCCAACCAATCAGGTCCGACAGCGGAACCGCAATAGCCGACGCAATAGAAGCACCGATCGTAATACACGCCGAATAGATACCCGTAGCACGTGAGACCTGTGCACTGTAGTCACGCTTCACCAAGGTAGGAACCAGCACGTTGCCGATGGCAATCGCACTTCCGGTGACGACCGTGCCAACCCATAGCCCACCCACTCCGGTGAAGGACCGAATTACTACGCCAACGGCGAGAAGTGCGAGCGCAACGAGAATCGAGCGTTCCATCCCCAGCCGCTTGGACAGATGATGCACAAACGGCGAGACCACAGCGAACGCGAGAAGAGGCAGGGAGCCAAGTAGGCCTTGCACAGACTCATCAATACCCTCGTCTACACCGATCTGCGGCAACAGCGGACCGAGAGTCGTCAAGGCTGGACGAAGATTAAGAGCGACGAGAAAGACGAGAGCTACCAGAACAGTACTTTGAGCTGTTCGCTGTGTTCTCCCGGCATTGCTACCCCTATTATTCACGTATTCTCCCATCTCCAGGCACATGTCCGGCATCTACATTAGCCGGTGATGGGAACGGCTATTTACCTCCAGCGTCGCGTAGCTCATCGATGTACGGCGAATCACTACGCGGCGCTCCGTCACTGCTCGACGTACAGATGGCGCCGCTTACCGTACGCCTCACGAATCTCCGACTGAGACCCCGCCGAGACCTTGCGCGCATTGGAAACGTCCCACGTCGGGAGTTCGCCGAGTGCAAGCCACGCTGCCTGACGCGCAGCGCCATTGGCCACATACTCACCGGGTTCGGGAATCCACACGTCCTGACCGAAGATCTCCGGCGCAATCTGCTGCACAGCCACAGACGCCGCTCCTCCACCGATGAGCAGGATCTTCTCTACCGCGAGGCCCTGCTCCACAAACGCATCCATGCCATCCGCGAGCGCACTCAACAGCCCTTCGACGGCAGCGCGGGCGAGATTTTCGCGTGTGGTTCCGGTGAGAGTCATACCGAGGAGCGACGCCGTCGCTCGCGGCAAGTTTGGCGTCCGCTCACCTTGGTAATAGGGAACGAGCGTCATGCCACCCGCGCCGGGTGTGCCTGCCAGCGCGAGTCGATCGAACTCAGCGTAGTCGACGTTCAGCAGTTCGCGCATTTTGTCGAGAGTTTGCGAACCGTTGAGGGTGACCGCGAGAGGAAGGAAGCTATCGGTCGCGGAGGCGAATCCCGCAAGTGTTCCTGTGGGATCCGCGGCGGGAGTTCCAATCACCGCGGCGACGACGCCCGAGGTCCCAATCGATATCGAGACGTCACCGACCCCCATCTCCAGTCCGAGGGCAGCGCCCGCGTTGTCTCCACAACCGGGACCCAGCTTGATTCCGGCCGGAATCGGCCCTTGTTCCACGGTGACGCCAGCTTCGCCGTTCGCCGCAAGGACGCGGGGAAGGACCACATCCGAGGTGTCGCGGCGAAGAGCCAGGTCGAGAATCTCGCGGTCATACTCACCGCGCGGGGTCGAGAAATATCCCGTTCCGGAGGCATCGGAACGATCGGTTGCGAGCGCGTCCAGGCCCGCTGCGGGGCCACCCGCAAGCTTCCACGTTAGCCAGTCGTGCGGCAGAGCAACGGCGGCCACTCGCGCCGCGTTCTCCGGTTCGGCGTCGGCGAGCCAACGCAGCTTCGTCGCGGTAATCGAAGCGACAGGAACGGTGCCCATCTGCTCGGCCCAGACGCGAGCACCATCGTCGGCTCCCGATCCGCGGGCCTCGCCAAGTTCTGCAATGAGGTCGACGGCGGCGTCAGCGCTACGGGTATCATTCCACAGCAGCGCTTCGCGAATAACTTCGCCGTTTGAATCCAGTACAACCATTCCGTGCTGCTGCCCGCCCACAGACATGGCGACGACGCCGTCCAGCCCACCAGCCTTCTCGATCGCCTCGAGGAGGGCGGTCCACCAATGATCCGGGTGCACCTCGGTGCCGTCGGGATGCTTGGCGGTTCCGGCGCGGACGAGCTCGCCCGTGTGTGCGTCACGGATGAGGATCTTGCATGACTGGGTGGAGGAATCGACTCCTGCGACGAGCATATGTCTGTCCTTTTCTCTTCGTTGAGACGCTAGTTCGTGCTTACTCGTGGGCCATAACAATCCATTTCAGGGTACCGGAGGATAGGCCCGATGGGACGGCTGACGCCGTCGTCGTCAAAAATTGGAAACCGAACCGTCCCTTGCCGACCAGCCCCCTCTCGTCAACAAAACACGTCAGTCGTAGCCGATCAGGCGCAACCCCGGTTCCCTAAGCATCAGCTCCGAAGAAGTACAGATCAAATCCCGAACTCAGTCGAAGATGTCGTCAATGATGCTACCCAAGATAAATCCTCCGAGAACCGGACCAAGAATGCTCGCTCCGCCGCCGTTATTTCCACCCTTGTTCCC
>JBDIAV010000041.1:0-25257 GCA_039812645.1 Actinomycetaceae bacterium | reverse complement strand
CATGATGGGACTCCTTGGAGCTGATGATCCCGGTGATCGCCACGGTGGTAGCGACTAGCAGACCTGCGGGGACAGCCAGAGTCCACCAGTTGCCGGTGAGGAGAGCTTGCTGGCCGAGGTTCACGAGTGAACCGAGGGAGGGCTGGTGTGGCGGCAGGCCCAGCCCCAGGAAGGTGAGGGTGGATTCGTGCCAGATGGCATGAGGAATGAGGAGACCAAAGGCGACGGACACTTGATTAACGAGTCGCGGCAGTGCGTGATAACGCAGCAGTTGAGTGCGGGTAAAGCCTTGAGAAATAGCGGCTCGGTAGTGGTCGCTCACGGAGATGGAGAGGATCTCGGCTCTCGTTAATCGTGCCGTTTGTGGCCAGTGGGTCAAGCCAACCACCATGATGATGGCGAGAAGCGATCCGCGGAAGGTTGCCGCAATGACGATGCCGATCAACAGGTGGGGCAGTGAGTTGAAACCGTCAACGATGCGCATCACCCAACGGTCGAAACGGCCTCCGACCACACCGCACACCAGTCCCACCAGCGATCCCAGCACGATCGCACTCAACGCTCCGGCGAGCGCCACCAGAATCGACACGCGCAGGCCGTAGGCGCAGCGGACGAAGAGATCGCGTCCGGCGAGATCAGTGCCGAACAGGTGTGCCAGCGACGGCGCCTGGGCTCCGGTTTGATAGGAAACATCGGTCAACGGAACAGTGTTGAGGAGGGGCACTAGGCCAACGTAAAGCACCAGGACAAGCAGCAGAATCGCGAAGAAGGGGCGCCGCCACGATCGCGGAAGGAGCCTGCCACCACGGGCAAACACACGAGAATCACGCCGCCAGGCCCCGCGTGGAAGAACGGGCGTAACACTAGAGCTCACTGGGATCAGTCCTCGGATCGAGCCAGACGAGTGCGAGATCGGCCAGCAGGCCACCCACCAGCGCCATGGCGGCCAGCAGCATAGAAACCACACCGAGAAGAGGGAAATCCTGCGCGAGGGCCGCGCTCACGAGTGATTGCCCGAGACCGGGCCAGGAGAAGATCTGCTCCACCAGAACAGAACCGGCGATCACCTCGGTCATTCGCGCCCCGGCCACCGCCGTCACCGGGATCATCGCGCCCGGCAGAATATGGCGCGCAAAGACTCTCCATTCGGCAATGCCACGCAGCCGCGCCGCGCGAACCCCAGCCGCGCCGGACATCTCGACGAGGGCCCGGCGAAGATGCAGCGTCATCCACGGCATCTGTCCAATGGCCACCGCACTTACGGGTAGCACCAGATGCCGCAGCGTATCCGGCATATTTGCCGACACCCCAGGCGTCCCCGTGCCGCCGGAAGGTAGTAGGTGCAGGGTCAGCGAAAATACTGCGATGAGGCCCAGCCCAACAAGGAACGGCGGAATCCCCGCAAGCACCCACATGAGCAGGTCAAGCGCACGTGACACGACGTTGCGCGGGTGCCGCGTTGCCGCAACAGCCAGCGGAATCGACACCAGGAATCCCACGGCCAGCCCCACGCTCATCAACAGGAGCGTCCACGGAAGCCGCACCGCCACTACCTCGACCACGGGCATCCGCGCGGACATCGAGTACCCAAGATCTCCCGTCGCCAGGCCTTCGAGCCACATTAGCCACGTCTGCCACCAGGACTGATGAAGCACAGCCCCCTCAACACTGTCGCGTCCCGCACTAGTGATGAACTCGTCGCGCGATCCGAGAAAGGCAGCTGTCGGGTCCACCGGCGAGAGCGCGGCAAGCACGAACACCAGCAGGCTGAGCGCGATGAGTAACGGAATCAGCCACCCCAGGCGCCGCGCCACCATCCGCAGGCATTCTTCTGAACGACGACGACGCCCCGCCACACTCCCGGACACCCTCACCGGGGTGCGGACTGAAGTACTCGCGCTCATCGCCAGTCCGCCACGTTCCACCATGGCCCCCACGCCACGCCATGCTCGTGCGGTTCAACGACGTGTTCAACGTTCGTGTATTGATCGAGTCCGCGAGCGACGTAGGCGTGGTCGACAGCGAACAGGTCAATGCCCGCCGGATCCGAAATCAGCAGCATCTGGAGTTCTCGGTAATCTGCGGCGCGGGCGTCGTCGTCGGCCTCACCGCGAGCCTTATCCAACAGGGCGTCGACGTCAGGATTGCGATACTGGCTGGGGTTGGAGTAGGGATCGGTCGGATCGTAGCTGGCGAAGGAAGAGTGCAGCGTTCCGTAGATCTGGGTGTCGGGATCGTAGGGCACGTCGCCGCCACCGAGGACGAAGGAAGTATCGGCGATTCGCTGTTTGGCCTGCGTTCGATCCACGGCTGTCAGCTGCACCTGGATGCCGAGTTTGGCCATGTCGGAAGCGAAAGCCTGGGCGAGGTCGCGGCGCACCGTGTCCTCGGCGAAGTACATGACCTCAAAGGAGAAGGGCGTCCCGTCCTTGGAACGGGTGCCATCGCTCCCCACGGTCCATCCCGCGGCGTCGAGTAGCGCTGCCGCCCGTTCCGGATCGTAGGTGAAGACGGCGTCGGGATTGTAGACGGGGCCAAAGGACGGCGTGATTGGCGTGGCGATTGCTGTGCCGTGACCGGCGAGGATGCCATCAACCATCGCCTGCCTATCCGTCCCCAGGTTCAAGGCAATGCGCACGTTCGGATCCGTGAACAGCGGCGAACTTTCCGGGAGAGTGATGCCGCGGTAGTCGCCGCTCGGATTGACGAACATCTCCAGCCCCTGCTTGCCGTCCAGCTGTGCGGCGGCCAGCGGGGAGAGCTGGGCGCCGTCGAAGTCGCCGCCGAGAAGCCGTTGCGCGCGGGCATTTTCGTCACTGACGAAACCGATGTAGATGTTTTCCACCGTGGGTTTGCCCCGCCAGTAGTCCTCCCGGGCCCGCAACGTGAGGGAGGTTCCCTGCTGCCACTCGGCCAGAACGTAGGGGCCGGTGCCCACGGGTTCACGGGCCAACGACGAGTCGAGGATCGATCCGCCCACCTTCTCCGAGGAGGGAATGCCCAGCGTCAGCAACGAGGGGAAGGCCGCGTAGGGAGCGGACAGAGTAAATGTCACCGTGGACGGGTCGGTTGCTTCGATCCCGGTGATGAGTTGGTAGTCCCCGCGCAGAGGTGAGGCGGTTTCCGGGTCGAGTACCGCACGGTAGGCGGCGACGACGTCGTCGGCATCAAAGTCCGAACCGTCGCTGAACGTGACGCCGTCACGGAGTTTGACTGTCCACACGGTGAGGTCGTCGTTAGCCGTTGGCATCTGGGTTGCCAACTGGGGTTCGAGGCCGTTGGCTCCCACGGCGACCAACGAGTCGTAGAACTTGGAGGTGATGGAAAACGTGTATTCGAGAGGATTGAGTGTCTCGTACTCGTTGGTTTCGGCCAGGCGCAATGTACTGGTTTCGTGGGTACTCGTCGCCGTCGGTGAAGCCTGACACGCGGTGAGTGTGAGAGCCAAGCCCAGCGCGGTGAGTATCGTCGAGGTGCGTGCGGCCTTCATTGCGATGCGCATGATGTGGCTTCCTAGTGGCGGTATTCAATGACGGCGCCAAGGCTACGGGGAGTATGTTTCGCGCAGATTTCCTTATTATTTCCCACCGCGTGACTCCATTGGCTCTGGTGAAACAAGGTAGAAATACTGCCGAAATGGACGGCTTGTACCCTCTCTTGAAGCTGCAAGACCAGTCAATCGGAACGTTGCATTCCTGCTTCGCGCCGCGCGTCCTCCGTACTTGCGCTTTTGCCTACGTATTAGAGGTGTCCAATGATTCTCAGCCCGCGGGAGCAGGAAAAGCTCCTCATAGTAGTTGCCGCCGACGTGGCTCGTCGTCGTCGGGAACGCGGCCTCAAACTCAACCATCCCGAAGCCGTCGCTCTCATCACGGCGGAGGTCCTCGAAGGAATCCGGGACGGACGCTCGGTGTCCGATCTTATGGCGTTCGGAACCACGATCCTCACTCGCGACGACGTCATGGAAGGCGTCCCCGAGATGATCCATTCGGTCCAGATCGAGGGAACGTTCCCCGACGGAACCAAGCTCGTCACCGTGCACGATCCCATCCGCTGAAGGAGTAGGAATGATCCCCGGAGAATATCGGCTGGCAAGTGAGCCGGTTGTGGCCAATCCTGGCCGTCCCACAGTGACCGTCGAGGTCACCAACAGCGGTGACCGCCCGATTCAGGTTGGCTCCCACTACCACTTCTTTGAGGCCAATGGCGCCCTGCTTTTTGATCGTGCCAGTGCGCGTGGATACCGGCTGGATATTCCGGCTGGCACCGCAGTCCGCTTCGAACCCGGCGATGCGAAGACAGTCCAGTTGGTGGCGCTCGCCGGCCGCCGTGAAGTATTCGGACTCTCCAATGCCATCAATGGCCCTTTGGATGACTGAGATAAGGACATATCGTGAGTTTTGAGCTTTCCAGAAAGCGTTATGCGGATCTTTACGGCCCCACGGTGGACGACGCCGTCCGGCTTGGCGACACCGATCTCTTCGCCCAGATCGAGCGTGACCTCACCATCCACGGCGAGGAAGCCGTGTTCGGCGGCGGCAAGGTTATCCGTGACGGGATGGGACACAACGGGCGTGCCACGCGCGACGACGGCGTCCCGGATACCGTCATCACGAACGCCATCATCGTTGACTACACCGGTATTTATAAGGCGGATGTGGCCATCAAGGACGGCGTCATCAGCGGCATCGGTGCCGCCGGTAATCCGGACATCACGGATGATATCGACATCGTTATTGGCGCCTCGACCGAGGTGATCGCTGGCGAACACCGCATCCTCACCGCGGGTGGTATCGACACCCACATTCATTTCATCTCACCCCAACAAATCGGTACGGCGCTTTCGTCGGGTGTGACGACGATGTTTGGTGGTGGCACCGGACCTGCTGACGGAACCAACGCGACCACCTGTACGCCGGGCTCCTGGCACATTGCCCGGATGCTGGAAGCCGTGGAGCAGTTCCCCATGAACTTCGGCTTCCTCGGCAAGGGGCATGCCGCCACGCGTGAACCGCTGGCGGAACAGATTGTTGCTGGCGCCGTGGGCCTGAAGATTCATGAGGATTGGGGATCCACCCATTCCTCGATCGACGAATCCCTCAAGGTTGCTGACGAGTTCGATGTGCAGGTGGCCATTCACACTGACACGCTCAACGAGTGTGGTTTCGTGGAGGACACTCGCCGCGCTATCGGCGGCCGCGTCATTCACACCTTCCACACCGAGGGTGCCGGCGGCGGTCACGCCCCGGACATCATCGTGCTGGCGGGCGATCCTAATATCCTTCCCGCTTCCACTAACCCGACGTTGCCTTACACGAAGAACACGGCCGAGGAACACCTCGACATGCTCATGGTGTGCCACCACCTCAATCCCAACATTCCGGAGGATGTGGCCTTCGCGGATTCGCGTATCCGCCCCGAGACGATCGCGGCGGAGGACGTGCTTCACGACATGGGCGTGTTCTCCATGACGTCGTCGGACTCCCAAGCGATGGGGCGCGTGGGCGAGGTCATCACTCGTACCTGGCAGGTTGCGGATCAGATGAAGAAGGCCCGCGGGAAGCTCGACGAGGATCCTGAGGGTGGCGATAACTTCCGCATCAAGCGCTACATCTCCAAGTACACCATCAACCCGGCGCTCACCCATGGCATCGCGGACACCGTCGGCAGCATTGAGGTGGGCAAGTGGGCCGATCTGGTTCTTTGGGATCCGGCGTTCTTCGGGGTGAAGCCCGCCATCATCCTCAAGGGTGGTCAGATTGCGCACGCCCAGATGGGCGATCCGAATGCCTCGATCCCCACGCCGCAGCCGGTGCTCATGCGCGATATGTTCGGTGGGTTTGGTTTGGCTCCCGGTTCGAATTCCATCACCTTCATGTCGCAGGCAGCCATTGAGGCGGGAGTTCCGGCGCGGTTGGGCCTGCGCAAGCAGATTCGTCCGGTTCACGGCATCCGTACGTTGAGCAAGGCGGACATGGTGTTCAATGACCAGATGCCGCAGCTGGAAGTCGATCCGCAGACGTATGAGGTGCGCGTGGACGGCACCCTCATCGGCTGCGAACCGGCCGAGGAGCTTGCCCTCGCGACCCGCTACTTCCTCTTCTGATCATGATCATTACGACGATTGACGGAAATCTGGAAGAGCTCACGGATGAGCAGATTGCTGCGACACACGTCGAGAAGGTGATCCTTCCCCTCGAGGCACTGCGCAAGAAGGTGCAGCGAGTGGTGACGGATCACGGACGCGAGTTCGGTCTGCGCTTGGACGGCCCGGGAGATCTCCGCTATGGAGACATCCTGTTGCGTGACGATCACGGGCTTGTTGTGGTGGCCGTGGAGTCCAGTGAGGTCCTTGTCATTGCTCCGGAGAGCATCGGGGAGATGGGGGTGGTGGCCCACACGTTGGGCAACCGCCATCTTCCCGCCCAGTTCTTGGGGGCTGATGAGAGTATTCCTGGACTGGAAGAGCACGACGGCGTCATGGTGATCCAGTACGACCACACCGCCGAGCACTACCTGGACCATGCCGGGGTGCGTTATCTGCGCACCACGATGACCATGCCGGTCCCGTTCCATCATGCTGAGCACACGCACTGACGTGGTGGGTGAGGGCTCTGTTGGGGAGAGCGCGGGCTCGGGTGTGTTGAGTCAGGGCCGTGAGGTGCCGGGCGTAAGCTCTGACCTGCCTGATGCGAGTTGTGTTGAGCCGAGCGTGAGTTGTGGCGAGTCGAGTGTGCTCTCTGGTACGACGAGTGTGAGCTCTGGTGGGCAGGCGCAGTGGGAGCTGCCTGTATGGCAGCTCCCACTGGCTCAACTGTGCGACTCCGCTGCACCCACCGGAGCTTTCAGCCATTCCTATGGACTGGAGACTTACGTGGATGCCGGGGTTGTCACCGATGGCGACACCTTCCTTGCATGGCTGCAGGCAATGATCAACACGTCTCTCACCACGAGTGATGCCTACGCTATGACGTTGCTGTACGAGGCTGCGGTGGATGGCTTTGTGGATCAGACCGTGGTTCGCGATGTCGACAACATGCTCCATGCGCAGATTCTGCCGCGTCAGTCACGTGAGGCCTCTGTCACCATGGGCGGCCGGATGGTGGCTATCGCGCGGATGATCGCCCCCTCCGACATGGTCGAGGAATACTCCCGGGACATTGAGGAGCGGAGGTGCCACGGCCATCCGGCGGTGGCGATCGCCCTCGTGGGGATTGATCTGGGTGCGCCGATCTCCGCAGCGCTAGGGGCTCACCTTCAAGGAGTGGCCACATCCCTCACCCAGAACGCGGTGCGGCTTATCCCGCTGGGGCAGAATGCCGGGCAGCGTGCACTTGCTGCCGTCCGTGAGGATATCGCTGCGGCGGTGGCGCGTATCCCGAGCCTAAACCCGTATGAATTTGGTGCAACCGCACCGGGCCTGGAAATTGCACAGATGCGCCATGAACGAATGCGCGCACGTATGTACATGTCCTGAATCGAGGAAATGAAATGAGTACACGAACACTGCGAGTTGGCGTGGGTGGGCCCGTGGGAGCGGGCAAGACTCAGCTAATCGAACGCATTACCCGTGCGTGGGATGGCAAGGTCTCGATGGCCGCCGTTACGAACGACATCTACACCACCGAGGACGCCAAGATTCTCGCCGCACAATCGGTGCTCCCGCATGATCGTATTGTTGGTCTAGAGACCGGCGGGTGCCCGCACACCGCGATCCGCGAGGATACCTCAATGAACGAGGCTGCCGTCCGTGACCTCATCACTGCCCACCCTGACCTAGAGATCGTCTTCGTGGAGTCGGGTGGGGATAATCTTTCCGCAACTTTCAGCCCCGAACTGGTGGATTTCTCCATCTACATCATTGATGTGGCCCAGGGTGAGAAGATTCCGCGCAAGGCAGGTCAGGGCATGATTAAGTCGGATCTCTTCATCATCAACAAGGTGGACCTCGCTCCTTATGTGGGTGCTGATCTTGACGTGATGCGTTCCGATTCCGTTGCCTTCCGTGGGAACAAGCCTTTCTGCTTCACCAACCTGAAGACGGACGAGGGTTTGGACAAGGTCCTCGAATGGCTCAGTCACGACGTTCTCATGGAAGATCTGCGCCAGTGACATCAGGTTCACCAGAGTCTACGAGGTGGGCGGAATGACAGTGACAGATCGACCTACGGGCTATGCCCAGATCTCGATGCATCCCTCCGGCCAGGTACAACCCCAATCTCCGGTTCCGCGTGTTGCCCAGGCACCTCGTTTGGTTCGCCCGCAGGGCTGGCCGGATGAGCTGATGGGGGAGTTGAGCCTGCGGGTGGATGTTCGTGGTGCTCGCAGCGTGGCCGTGGAGCAGTTCCATTCGGGAGCCCTGCGTGTGGTGCGTCCGCTCTACCTCGATACCTCCGGTCAGGTGTGCTACACCGTCATCAACCCGGGCGGCGGATACGTAGCGGGGGACGACTATCTCATGGAGATGGACGTGCTTCCGGGAGCTTCGATGCTCCTGACGTCTCAAGCGGCCACCAAGATCTATCGAACCGCGGGGCAACCCGTTCGCCAGCATACGAACGCCCGTGTAGGTGCGGGCGCCCTCTTCGAGTCCATTCCCGACCAGATCATCGCCTACCGCGACGCCGTCTATATTCAGACGAGCACGGTGGAGGTGGACCCGGAGGGAAGCTACATTGCGGGCGAGGTGGTGACACCCGGTTGGGCACCCGACGGCTCACTCTTTGAGTACGAGAAGATCGTGCTGCGCACGGACGTCATACGTCCGGGACAATCTGTCCCGGTGCTGGTGGATGCGCTGGTTCTTGAACCTTCTGCCATGGATGTATCTGGGCTCGGCGGGCTGGATTCCCACACCCATGTTGGAACGCTGCTTGCGGTGGACCGCCGGGTCGATGCCGATCTCGTTCGCGAGATCGGCGAGTTTGCCGAGCGTTTCCCTGAGCTTCTTGTGGGAGTGAGTCTCGCGCCGGGACCAGCTCTGGCGCTCCGCGTGCTGGGCAATAATACCGAGGTGATCACGAATCTTCTGTTGGATGTTGACGCCCATCTGCGCCGCCGCTGGTTCAACCAGGATCGAATTGACTTCCGCAAACAGTAATCCTGCAGACGAATGACCCAGCAGTACCTGACCGAATGCCCACTCGCTTTATGTAGAACCTAGTTAGTTCGCACGGAACCTGGTCACCACACATTGTGCTCACTCACCGAAGACTTACTAGATCCCGTGTCCACCGCAGACGCCTTGGAGGAATTATGAACACAGCGCCAGTTGCCCAGCCACGAGGCCTTGACGCCGCGCGAAGCCTGCCACTCGGAGTCAGCCAGATCTATCTGCAGGATAGCTGGATGGTCGGCGTTCTGATGATCGTCGGCTTCGCGGTGTATTCGATACCGATGGCACTTCTCGTCGTCGTCGGGACGGTCATCGCGACGGCGTCGGCGCATGTCGTTGGGAAGTCGATCGGGCATGGTCTCCAGGGTTACTGTGGTGCACTCGTGGGAGCAGCCGCCTGGACGACGTTCGGCGAACTGTGGCCCGCCTTCCTCGTGACTCTCGTGGGTGCCGCCGCCTGCCCCGTCGTGACCGGGGCACTCGCGGCGTTTTTCTCCGTCGTGCGGCGCCAAGGTGGCCCACTCCCGGTTCTCACCGCTCCGTTCTGTGTGGTCAGCGGTCTTGTGGCGTTGACCGCGCGCGCCCTCGTAGAACCGGCACCCGCTGGTGCCCCCATCGAAGCGGGCAATACGGCACTTCAACTGCTCGAAGGAACCCTGGCCGGAATTGGTCAGGTGGTTTTCTGCCAGAGTTGGTTGAGCGGACTGATTATTCTTGGTGCGCTCTTCCTTGCGGGATGGAAGGTGGGTGCGGCCGCTCTCCTGGGCAGCGCCCTGGGCACGGCGACGATGTGGGCCGCAGGTAGCACTCCCGCCGAGTTAAGCGCGGGACTCGCCGGCTACAATCCTGCCCTCACGGCGATCGCGCTGGCGGCGGTGTTTCTTCGTCCCGGCCCGCGCGCGTGGATGATTGCCACTCTTGGTTCGATTGTCACGGTGGGCGTCTGTGAACTTCTCAAGCTCACTCCCATCCCGGTGTACACCTGGCCATTTATCCTTGTGACCTGGTTGTGCTTGCTGATCTGGGATGGCGAGCGGCAGTAGCCAGTAAAATTCAGTAGCCCTGGAACGACAAGCTGTTGGAGTGAGGGACTGTTGGAGTGGCGGGGTGACGAACTGACGGTGTGACGAACTGGCCGTCCGCGCCGTCGTCGCCCCGAAACCCTACTTCTCCGCCGCCCGCGCGTGCCGTCGTCACTCTGAACTACGGACTATTGCTGGGCCCTCACCACGCGATAGGTTCCACGGGAACGTAAACGTGGTCCCCTCGGCGTCACCCCGCTGTTACAGCTCGACAAAGGTTCCGCGGGAGCGTAAACGTGGTACTTCGATTCACGTAAAGATGGTATCTAGGAGAACGTAAACATGGTATTTTGATTCACGTAGACGTGGTAGTCGGTTCAGATTTCGCGCGTGAGGGATGGAGATGTCATGGCTGAGTATTGGCCCCGGGTTGTCGATTCTCGGCTCTCCAGGAGCCTCGCATCACTGGGTGGCGTCCTGCTCGATGGGTCGAGAGCATCTGGTAAGTCGGAGACAGCTCTCGCTCATGCTGGAAGTGCTATTCGTTTGGACACTAGTCCTCAGGTCAGGCAAATGGCTCAGGTCATGCCCGAACGTGTTTTGCAGGGAGCGGTTCCCCGAGTGGTGGACGAATGGCAACTAGCCCCAGAACTGTGGAACGTGGCGCGTGCCGAGATTGATCGGCGCCAACAATCTGGACAGTTCATCTTTACTGGGTCGGCAGCTCCAGCCGATGATGTCACCCGACACAGTGGGGCGGGGCGATTTGGGCGGCTCACATTGCGCCCGATGAGCTTGCAGGAGAGCAGGGACAGCCTCAATGAGGTGAGTTTCTCAGGTCTCTTTGAAGGGGAGAAACCGAGTGGTTTTGGTGGACTGACGGTACCTGACTATGCGTCGCTGACAGTGCGGGGTGGATGGCCCGCACTGGTTACTGGAAAAGCTTCGGATCCGAACGTGTATCTCGGAGCTTATCTTGACAGCATTGCCCGCGCCGAGTTGCCTGCTGACCTTCCCAAAGCAGATCCGATTCGGATGCAAGCGCTCCTACGAGCAATAGCCAGAAACACGGCCACCGAGGCCAACCAGGGCAAACTTGCAGCTGAAGCCGATCTCAACCCGAGGACTGTGCGAAGCTATTTGGACACTCTCACGAGAGTCTTTGTTCTTGAGGAGCAGCCTGCCTGGTCTCCGAAGCTACGGTCGAATGTTCGCAAACGAGTGAAACCCAAGTGGCATTTTGTTGATCCTTCGTTGGCTGCACAACTGTTGGGCTGTACGGCGGACCGTCTGGTCAATGATCTCGAAACTTTTGGATTCCTTTTCGAGTCGTTGTGTGTGCGTGACCTGCGTGTCTACGCAAGTGTTCTTGATGGGACGGTCTTCCACTACCGTGACGAGACTGGACTGGAAGTCGATGCGATCGTTCAGCTTCGGGACGGGCGTTGGATAGCTATTGAGGTGAAGTTGGGTGGAGAGCGGGCAATCGAGCAGGCAGCGCGTAATCTGCGAGTATTTGCCGAGAAAGTGGATGACATCCATAGAGACCAACTCTGCGGTCTTGTCATTCTTACCGCAGGTGAAGCGAGCTATCCCCGGGACGATGGAACCATGGTGGTGAGCCTCGGTCACTTGTGTGCGTGAGTGATCTGCTTTTCCATCTCTACGAATTCGTAGATCGAGTTATTAGTCTCCTGCTCGTACCTTCGAGTCTCGACAAAACCCACACGTCGGTATACCGTGATCGCTCGTTCGTTGAACTCTGCGACTGCCAGCCGTGCGACGTGGGCTGCGGACACCTCCGAGATGAAATTGAGAATCAGGCGGACGAATGTCTCACCGTGCCCGTGTCCCGCCAGATCGGGGCGCAGACCCAAGCCGAGTTCGACGGCGTCGTCGTCTTGATACAACGCGAAGAAACCGTGCAACTTGCCGTCGTCGATAACTTGATAGTAGTAATCGCGCCGCATCTGCGCAGTAACAATTTCCTCGTAATCCTCAGGGTCCGCCGTCATATTGTAGAAGGCGTAGATGCCAGGATATTTCCAGGTATCGGCGATTGTTTCAGCGTTCTTCTGTGTGAGTTGTTCAATGTGCATGTGGTCGTTCCATGATCATTTCGTTCTTCTTGACCGGGGCTGTGAAAAACAACTCCGGAATCCCTCACCCTTTGTACCCATGCCGCACACGTGTTGGGATTCCGGAGATGGATTTTCCACGCGGGAGCCAAGGACTCGCCGAACCTACGAATACTTCTCAGCGCCTGCAAACGGAGCGCGTCCAACCGCCTGCAAACGTACTGGCCGTCCGTGCCGTCGTCGCCCCGAAACCCTACTTCTCCGCTGCCCGCGCCTTCACCGGCAGGAAGGCCAACAGGCCCACGAGCAGCACGAGCGCGATGCCGAGGATGCCGAAGTAGGCCACTTCCGATTTTGCAACGCCCAGCGCTCCGGCGGCAATGGTGATCGAGGTGGCGTACATGAAGGGGGCCATGAAGGAGACGGCGCGGCCCGTGGTTGCATACAATCCGAAGAGTTCGCCCTCCTCGCCCGGGGGAGCGATGCGCGCGAGGTAGGTGCGCGAGGAGGACTGGGTTGGTCCCACGAAGATACAGAGGATGAGCCCAAACACCCAGAACATCGTGGTGGAGTCGAGCTGGATGGGGCCGAGGTTGATGCCGGCGTGGAAGAAGAAGATCACCATGCCTGAGACCACCATAAGGACGAGCGACAGTACGATGACGGCTCGGGATCCGAGTTTGTCATCCATGCGTCCGAACACGATGGTGGCAATACCGGCAACGACGTTCGCGGCGATGCCGAAGATGAGCACCTGGCCCGGTGAGAATCCGAAGGCGGCTGCGGCGAGAACGCCACCGAAGGAAAACACTCCGGCGAGGCCGTCTCGGTAGATAGCCGATGAAATGAGGAACCATACGACGGAGCGATCTTCTCGCCAGAATCGTACGAGCGAGCGGATGACCTGCTTATATGCCTCAACAATTCCGCTGGTCTGATCGCCCACGGGCGGGCGATTTTTGCCCGTGATCATGAGCGGTAGGGCGGAGATAAGGAACCAGATGGCAGCGATGATCATCGAGACGCGGATGTTCTGCCCGTCCTTGGAAGTCACTCCGAACCAGCCAACCTCCGGCGCGATGAACCCCACGTAGAGAATCGCGAGCAGCACAATGCCACCAACATAGCCCATACCCCAGCCGAATCCGGAGACGCGGCCGACTGTTTTTGGCGTGGACACGTCGGTGACCATCGAGTTGTAGACCACAGAGCCAGTCTCGAAGATGATGTTTCCGAGTGCCAACAGGATCAACCCGAGCCACATGTAGAAGCCGCCTCCGTCGGGTTTGACGAAGAACAGTAGCGCCATAATAATGACGACGCCGATAGTCGCTATTGTCAGCGACGTGTTCCGTTTGCCCGAGCGGTCGGTCCACTGCCCGACGGCTGGCGCGGTGAGCGCAACGAAGATGCCTGCTGCGGCCAACACCCACCCGAGCAGAGAGTTCGCATCGGGTCCAAAGAGCTTGTCATTAGCGAGGTAGGTGGCGAACACGAACGTGGTGACGACTGCGTTAAATGCCGCCGATCCCCAATCCCAGATGGCCCACGTCCAGACTCCGCGGTTAAGAAATCCGTAGGAGCGGCGCTTGTCTGTCGAACTCATGGCCACACCTTACGTGGTTGGGGCGACCCTGGTCAGTAGGTGACCGGGAATTCGCCGTCGTCGATCATGGGATTCTTCCTGCGTCCATTTTGGATAGGTAACTCTTTCTTAGATAGTCGACCCTAACGGAGGGTGCTCTATCCGTTACCTGTCCGAAGATCCGTTACCTGTCTAAAATCCGTTACCTCTCGGAGCAACCGGTGCCCTCCAATCTAAGCAACCGGTGCCCTCCAAAACCGTCCGCCTTCCCATTTGTGCCGACCAGGTGGCGGACAGGACGTGACACCCAGCCCTTCTTGCGGCTCGATCATGCCGCATTTGCTCGCTTAACGATAGTCTTAGGGGGTGAGCTTGAGTATCTACGATTCCGCCACCCACATTCAGCGGGAATTTGTCCCCCTCACCCCGGGGAAGGTCGGTGTGTACCTGTGTGGTGCCACTGTTCAGGGCTCCCCGCATATTGGACATATTCGTTCTGCTCTTGCGTTTGATGTGCTGGTGCGTTGGATGCGCCGCTGCGGCTATGACGTCACCATGATCCGTAACGTTACGGATATCGATGACAAGATTCTTGCGAAGTCCGCTGAGGCGGGCGAACCGTGGTGGGCATGGGCCTACAAGTTTGAGCAGGAGTTCGCGGAGGCTTACCGCACCCTCGGCCTGCTGCCGCCCACCTACGAGCCGCGCGCCACCGGTCACGTACCCGAGATGATCGCACTTATTCAGGAGATTATCGACGCCGGTCATGCTTACGTGGGCAACCCGGGGAACGTGTACTTCGACGTCAGCTCGCTCAAGGATTATGGCTCGCTGACGCGCCAAGCCGTCTCGAATATGGTGACGGATGAGTCGGATATGGAGCCGGACAAGCGCGGCCCGCATGATTTCGCGTTGTGGAAGGCTCCCAAGCCTGGCGAGCCGGCCGACGCCGCGTGGGATTCCCCGTGGGGTCGCGGCCGCCCGGGTTGGCACATTGAGTGCTCGGCCATGTCTGGCCGCTACTTGGGTGACACCTTCGATATTCACGGCGGCGGCATCGACCTGCGCTTCCCGCATCACGAGAACGAGCAGGCGCAGTCCCATGCCGCGGGCCGCGAGTTCGCGCGCTATTGGATGCATAACGCCTGGGTGACGATCGAGGGCGAGAAGATGAGCAAGTCGCTCGGCAACTCGCTGACGGTCCGTAATATCGTCAAAGAGGTGCCTCCGGTGGTGCTGCGCTTCGCGCTCGGTACGGTGCATTACCGTTCGACGGTCGCCTACTCTCCGGAGACGTTGAAGGAAGCCGCGGCCGTTTGGGAGCGACTGTCCGGTTTCGTGGAGCGCTCTGTCGCTGCTGTCGGTGAGGTGTCGGCCGACGACGTCGCCGCCCTCGGTCCGAACGATCTTCCGGAGGCTTTCACCACCGCGATGGATGACGACCTCAATGTTTCCGCAGCTCTGGCGGCCATTCATGAGAAGGTGACGCAGGGAAATAACGCTCTTTCGGAGCGCGATGATCCGGCGATTACCGAGGTGCAGACGCAGGTACGGGCCATGCTCGACGTGCTTGGCCTGGACCCCCTGGCGGACCCGTGGCGCTCAGCAGCGGTTGGCTCCGATCGTACGCACGAGGCGCTTGATGCCCTGGTGTCGCAGGTCCTCGAGGACCGCGCCGCAGCGCGTGCAGCTAAGGACTGGGCCCGCGCAGATGCTCTCCGAAATTCACTGACCGCCGCCGGAATCACCGTTGAGGATTCCGCTGACGGCGCCCACTGGCACATAGAAGGACGCTAATGGCAGACAATAGAACTCGCCGCCCCAAGGGCAAGAAGGGGGCCACGGTTGGTACCGGCGGCCACAACCGCCGCCGCCTCGAGGGCAAGGGCCCCACACCGAAGGCTGAGGAGCGCACCTACCATCCGGCGTACAAGCGTAAGAAGGAGTCTGAGGCGCGTCAGCGGATTGCTGAGCAGCGCACTCACCAGGTCAGTCACGTGCGTGCGGCCTTGCGTTTGGAGGAGGGACATGAGCTTATTGCCGGACGCAACCCGGTGCTAGAGGCAGTCCGTTCCGGAATTCCGTTGACCCGCGTGTTCATGGTGGGCTCGGCCGTGTCTGATGATCGCATCGGGGAGGTCGTGCGAACCGCCACCGCGTTGGGTGCCCCTCTCATCGAGGTGTCCCGCACCGAACTCGACCGCATGACAGACGACGCCGTACATCAGGGCGTTGCCATCGAGGTTCCTCCCTACGTGTACAAGGATCTTGAGGACCTGTTGGAACGGGCCTCCCGCCACGATCGTCCAGGCCTTATTGTGGCCCTCGATTCCGTGACAGATCCGCACAACTTGGGCGCCGTGTTGCGTTCTGCTAGTGCTTTCCAAGCCGATGGCATCCTTATCCCCGAGCGTCGCTCGGCCGGTGTGAACGTGACAGCGTGGAAGGTTTCGGCCGGCGCTGCGGCTCGCGTGCCTGTGGCCCGCGAAACTAATCTTGTCCGCTCACTGGAGGCGCTCAAGAAGGCGGGATACTTCGTCGTCGGCCTTGACGGTGGCGGAGATACCCAGATCGACGAACTGAAGCTGGCTGATATGCCGCTGGTGTTGGTCACCGGTTCCGAGGGGAAGGGGCTGGCGCGCCTGACCCGAGAGACCTGCGACGTTATCGCATCTATCCCGATCGCCACTGAGCTGGAATCGCTGAACGCTGCTGTGGCCACCGGAATTGCGCTCTACCAAATCGACAGGCTGCGCTCCGCAGCTGAAGCTAACGCAAGCAACTAACTCAGCAGAATGAGAATCGAGTCCTGACATGACCATCTGGCGTCCCGTCATCGGAGAAATCATCCGCTTCGACCACACTCTTGCCACAATTGAGAGCTTCGAAGAGTATTTCGCCGCCAACCGGATCATCGCGCGCGGCCATGATCGGGGCGATTCGTATGATTTCGAGCTTGCGGTACGCGGGCGGCGTAAGCGCGTGGCGTGTTTGGACGACGACGGCAACGTGGTGCCGGGGCCAAACCTGGCTGAGCTTGTTGAGACGATGGGTAAGGATCTCCGCAAGGTCCAGATCGAGGTTGACGGGCACGTCGCCTGGGGAAATATTGATCTGGGTGAGGTGGACGTGACGTGGGACGATGTGGACGTCGTGGAATCCGCCGAAGCCCCCGAGGAAGAAGGGGGATTCGAATCTGGCGGCGAGAAGATTGAAGGTGAGGAATTCCCCGAGGTGCGTGAGGGGCCGATGCTTCTCATCTCGGATCTCTCCTTTGCAGAGCTACCGCGCTACGCAGCCCAGACGGGCAGCCCTATCGCGGCGTTTGAGCTGGGGAAGGCGAAGGCGATCCTCGCTGACGTTCCCCTGCCGCGCCGCAAGGCATACGTCTCCCCGCTCTTTGTCATCATGCTCTCGATGGATCCCAGTGGGCTGGAGCCGCCCGTCCTGGCGATCCGCCAGGACGGCAACCGCGTGGTATGGCGCTGGGACTACAAACTGGAAGACGTTCCGTGGGTTGTGGAGAACGAGGCCGCCCGCCAGTTTGCTCACGAGCAGCTAGGTGATGGCGCGGTTGTGACCCGAATGTGCGAGGACCTACCTGAAGCCGATGGTGAGCTGTTGCGCGCCGTGCTTGTGGGAGAGCCTTCGGCGGTGGGCCGCGATATGGCCGCGGCCCTGGGACTACCTCCCGAGGTAGGAGATAGTCTCGACGGACTGCTGGAAGCGCGCCTTATTCCAGGTGCCGTGGTGTTCGAACCGAAGTCGTTTAGCGAGCGGATTCAGACCACGGTGGCTTACGAAGTGGCTGGCCGTGGGCGTGCGAAGCCGAGTTTCTGGAAGATTTACCGCAAGCTCTACCTGGAGCACCCGCACATGATGGAGGCGGTGGCTTCGCTACAGGCCGGGCTAGGAATCATCGTGCTTGCAACGGGTGCTAGGAAGTGGAATAGCCCTTCCGGCAAGATTCTTGCGGTGATTGGTGGAGCGCTCGCGGTCAACTCTGGCACACGAATTATCGCCACGCAGTGGGTCCAGGCGGCTCTCGAATACGAGGGGCTCGCTCCACGGCTTCATTCTGCTGCGAGCGCCGGAAGTGCTGCGACCGCACCTACTGCCGATACTGCCCCGAGCGTTGGGTCTCCCGAGTAAGAACCTGAGGGCTTGGTCGTCCGTCCTTTCCAGCTGTTTATGCAGCGTGTGACTGGATAGACGTTCGTGTCTCAATCCTTCTCGGGCGGGGCTGTATAACGGCCATGCTTGCGCTGTTGAGTTTTCCGACCAGCGAGTCTCATGCTGGCGTTATAGCAGGTCAGAACCTGTTTTTTCGCCTTTCTGGGGAGGTGAAGGTGGCCTAGGGCATCGTGTTCGTGGGTGGTGACGCCGTCGTCGTTGATGGAGATTACTTTCATCATGTGAGATCACACTGTCCAAAAGGCTCTTCGTCATACATGTGTAACGTCAGGGCTTCCTAGTATTGCTCGGGCGCTCGGTGAACCGGGTTGCCTGACCAACATCTTTGGGAGGCATTGCATGGCCAAGGGCTGGAAGCTACACGGAGACGGACTCCATATCGCACCCGGAGAGGTGGTGCAGCCTGACGAGCGTCTCGCATGGCCGGCCACTATCGGGATTGGTGCGCAGCACGTCGTTGCCATGTTTGGTGCGACGTTCCTCGTTCCTCTTCTCACCGGATTCGACCCTTCAACCACTCTTTTCTTCACGGGAATCGGCACCCTGCTATTCCTCGGCGTTACCTCGGGCCGTCTGCCCAGCTACCTCGGCTCCTCATTTGCGCTCATTGCGCCGATCGGAGCGGTGACCGGCTACGTCATGGATGGTGGGGAGCCTATCGATCCAGAGAAGATGAGCCTGGCGCAGGGCGGCATTATCTCCGCTGGTTTGGCGTTGGCACTCATCGGCGTGATTGTGCATTTTGCCGGCGCACGCTGGATCGATAAGCTCATGCCGCCGGTGGTTACCGGAACTATTGTGGCGCTTATTGGCTTCAACCTCGCTCCCGCAGCATGGAACAACGTCAAGGCCGCTCCGGTCACTGCTATCGCCACCATCGTGGGCGTGTTGCTCGTAACCGTGCTGTTCAAGGGCATTATTGGGCGTCTCTCGATCCTCTTTGGTGTGCTCATTGGCTACGCTGTGGCAGTGATCCGCGGCGAGGTCAACTTTGATGCGATTTCCGGAGCTGGATGGGTGGGGCTTCCCCAGTTCCATGCGCCTGCTTTCGATATCACTCTGCTCGGACTGTTCATCCCCGTTGTTCTCGTGCTTGTGGCTGAAAACGTTGGGCACGTGAAGTCCGTGTCTGCTATGACCGGCCGCGAGCTCGATGATCTCACCGGCAAGGCGCTCTTCGCCGACGGCGTCTCGACCATGATTGCCGGAAGCGGCGGAGGTTCGGGAACCACCACATACGCCGAGAATATTGGGGTAATGGCGGCGACCAAGGTGTATTCGACAGCTGCCTATGTGGTGGCGGCGATCTTCGCACTTAGTCTCTCCATGTTCCCCAAGTTTGGCCAGATCATTGCCACGATCCCTCCGGGTGTGCTGGGCGGTGCGGCCACGATCCTCTACGGCATGATTGGCATGCTGGGTGTGCGTATCTGGGTGCAGAACAAGGTGGACTTCTCTGACCCGGTCAACCTCAATACCGCGGCCATTGCCATGGTGGTGGCTATTGCTAACTTCACCTGGCATTGGGGTGACATGGTATTCGAGGGCATCGCCTTGGGTTCCTTCGGGGCGATTATCCTCTACCACGCGATGCGTTCTATCTCGCGCTTGCGTGGCACGTCGCTGGAATCTGCGTCACCAGCCTCGGCTCCGGCGGGCACCGAGCTCGACGAGACCGCGTTGGTGCGTGAGCATAATTATGGCTGGTGGCGTCGTAAGCACAACCACCCAGAATCGGCTGTGGAGCAGGTCCTCAACCTGGACCCTCCGATCAAGTAAGCTTCGATAAATCAAGCAATACAAGGTGCCCACGGTAATTTCGTGGGCACCTTGTATTGAGCGAAAACTATGGATGCATAATGAAATTGACGGGCCATGGACTTCTGGTACCGGGCTCTGAGGGGTGGACGTGGCTGCTGAGCAGGGGTGAGCCGCTTACTACTGGCAGGTCGTCGTCGACCCTTCCGTTACTTGTTCGCGTTACTTGTCCGCCGGTTGTACTTCCTCGGTCGGTACACACCCCTCCTGGGATGTGAGTAGGCGCTCTGGATTCTCCAGGTAGACCGTTTGCCAAGCCTTCAGTCCGTCCCAGGCGGAGCCGAGAACAACGGTCAGAACGTCGGTGGTCTCGTCGGGGTTGATAGCAATAACGGAATCTGGGATGTACTGCGCGAGAGTATAAGCTTCAACAACTCCGGTGGGACCGGTGATGATACGTGCTGGCTCGGGAAGTGTGGAAGAACTCCAGTTCGCCGCCGGGTTGGGGACGGAGATTCCCATATTTGTGAAAGCGCTGGATGCTTCGCCGCCAATACCCGTGCGATTTGTAGAGTTGTAGACGTTGACGGTAATCGTCGCGAGGTCAACGGCCGGGGTAGGTTCTGCGGGAAGGCACGGCGTAATGGCGCGGTTGGGATCGGGTGCTTCCGAGAACTTACGCTCGAAAGGAACCGGCATGATGCCGCTCCACACCAGCATGGACAGCAGCAATAGCACACCCATAGTGGCCAAGATGCTTCCGAATACGACCGTTTGCCTCTGTTGAGTACGCTTGCGGTACTCTGCACGGGCTGTCATGTTGCCTTCACTCACACCGATAACGGTAGCGGAGTGCAGGGCTTTGCGCATGATCCTGTGGGAGGAATGGGCAACATTCGCCGTGGAATGGGTGACGTGAGGCGGAATCTGGGGGTTAGGAACCAGAATGTGGCCGGGATAGAGGACTCCCCACGCACCTGTCAGAGCCCACATACCCTTGCTGCCTTCCGGCCCTGGGGGAGTTTTGCAAGATGACACCACGTGGGGAGTCGGGGACTAGCTTACGCGAATTGGGCGGCGAGAGCCAATTGCTTGATGGGTCGACGACGACGCCCGTCTGCCATGGAGCATCCGATGGTATTTCCTCCATGGTCTTTCAGCGACGCGTGGCGTCGTATACGGCGAGGGATACCACTGGAGAGACCACGGAGGAAACGTGCGGATGCCTAGGCGTGTGTTTGCCCCACGGGATGTTAATTAGCAATTAACCCCTGGGTGTATAGGATTGATTGCATGGTTAGTGATGGAATGGGTACCGCCACGTGGGTGAAAGCACTCGACAACTTGGATCTGTTGGCTGCGCCTGTGGCTAACGAACTGCGGCGTTTGGCTGAACATGAGCCGGACTTGGCGGGCCGGGCTGTCGTCGCCGCGATTGATCCCGACTTCGCGGATACGGAGTCGATGACCGACCACTACGAGATGGACATCTATTTATCCTGTAACTGTGTTCTGGTTGCAGGCAAGCGTTCCGGTGAGGAGCGAGTTGCTGCGGCTGTCGTCAGAGCGACGACGAGGGCTGACGTCAAT
Organism: Actinomycetaceae bacterium; assembly: GCA_039812645.1. Taxonomy (GTDB): domain Bacteria; phylum Actinomycetota; class Actinomycetes; order Actinomycetales; family Actinomycetaceae; genus Ancrocorticia. The sequence goes on along the minus strand of JBDIAV010000041.1, from coordinate 3,915 downwards.
CATGTTGTGAAACCGTTGCTAGATGTTCGGAAGTGTTCATTTTGGCCGCAAGAGCGTGCTGTTGAGGCGTCAGGTATGGAGTATGGCGGGATTACTCCGGTGGGCGTTCCTGAGAGCTGGCGTCTGTTGATTGACACCCGCGTGGTCGAGGGATTCTGTGTTATTGGTTCGGGGCTACGGACCTCGAAGTTAGCTGTGCCGGGAGCGTTGTTGGCAGCGTTGCCACGGGCAGAAGTTGTGGAGGGGCTTGCGTACGAGGTTGAGTGAGTCCCGGTGCGGTGAGGAACGTTGGTGGTGGTATGCGGGCAACCGGGTAACCGATGTGGGCAAAACGTGCCTCGCATCTCACCCCTGCGATTCGCTAAATTCTCCGGCAATGGGCTAAGCTAATTGGGCGCGTTAAGCGCAAGGAGGATTCGCCTAGTGGCCTATGGCGCACGCTTGGAAAGCGTGTTGGGTGCAAGCCCTCGGGGGTTCGAATCCCCCATCCTCCGCGTTAAGGGTCTTATTCCAAATCCCGAGGAATGCATTCTCGGGAATTGGGAAAGTTTCTGGAAGTGGTGCCGCATCAGGTGATGATGCGGCACTACTTTTTTCTCAACTGGTTGTTTTGTGTTTCTGAACTGTTCTGACCGAGCGGCTCAGCTTGCCGGAGAGCTGAGACTGCTCCGGACCCAGTAACCTACAGAACCGGCCTAGTAACCTACAGCCGTTGCACCGTATTCGGCCTCTGACTGAGAAAATCCTTCGAAGACCAGTTGCCCAATGAGTTCTTCCCGTGAGAAGGCCATGAAGTCCAGGTACTCTTGAGCTTTCTGGGCGGCCTGTTCGTTCCAGTCTACGGTGACGTTGTCGACTGCGTAGGTGGCGTCCTCGGTGGTGAATCCTTCGAATTCCAACTGTTCGATGAGGCCGCTATGTGAAAAGGCCATGAGATCGAGGTAGCTCTTTGCCTTCTTTATGGCTTGTTCGTTCCAGTCGACCGTGATGTTGTCGACTGCGTAGGTGGCGTCCTCGGTGGTGAATCCTTCGAATTCCAATTGCTCGATAAGGCCACTACGTGAAAAGGGCATAAATTTGAGGTAGTCCCGAGCCTTTTTGGCGGCGTTTGATTGACCCAATGTTGTCTCAGGCTGGCTATCCGCGGCTGCGGTGGCTGCTGCTTCTTCCACCTTCTTGGAGGCTTCCTCTTCAATCTGTCGGGAAGCTTCGTCGTCTGTATTCGTGGGTGTTTCGGTGGCTGTAACTGGGGTCTGGTTGTTGTGAGGGACGTCGGTTGCTTCTACTGATGCTGCAGGAGCGGAGCTACTTGTGAGAGCGTCATCCTCGCCGTCGTTGCCTAGCGTCGAGCCAATTCCGCCAATAATGAGGATGGCGATGAGCCATGCCCACCATTTCTTATATAAAGGTTTCTTTTTCCGGGCGACGGGCTCAGGGGGTAGCGGTGGCGGTGGCGAAAACTCTCCCTGGGGAAAAGTGTTGTGAGGAAACACCCCTGGTTGCTCTGCTGGGGTGTGCGAAGATAGTGGATTATGTAATCCCTTAGATTGATTCATGTCCTTATGTTATAGGAATGAATGTTCGCATTTGTTAGTTTGTGGAGTTCCGAAGATCAATGGCCGAAATTCCTGCTCAGCGACAGTGGATCTAGTGATTCCCAAATCGTTCCTGAATAAACTGCCAAGCCAGCATTGGCCATAAGGGCGACCGCAGAGCATAGTACTTGCCAATTTCTGCCTGCTCTTTGTCCTTGTCGGCGAGCGACTTAAAGAAGAAGTAGAGAATACCAAATCCGAAAAGTAGCAACGTCACGAACAGGTAGAGGGCCAAGATGAAGGTCAAAACGCGCATGGTTACTCCGTGCTAGTTCGGGGTTCGTGGTTCGGGTCGGTGTGGAGCATGGTGTCTCCGCCGTGGGCTCCGGTTGTTGTATTTCTCGTCGTCAGTTTACGGCTTTCTGAAAAGAGAATCTCTTCCGCCGTCCATTGGCGGTGCTTTCTCTAGGGTAGAGCTGCCCACCTTATTAGCCCGTAGCCCGGCACATTAGCCCGTAGCCTGGCAGGTCGGGCACCAGAAAAGATTCCGACCCCCAACCACCCGGGTGAGAACTTCCGAGCCACACACCCAGCATGGCAGGCCGTGACGACGATAGACATACACCTCACCGCCGTGATCGTCCACGCGCGGCGGGCGTCCCATGGCCTCGGGCTCATGCTCGGGACGGACGGTATCGATACGGCCGCGTACGCGACCCACCTCCATGAGCGCCACCATGTCGTCCCAGATTGCGCGAGCTTCGTCGACGCTCAACGAACGCCCGGGCAGGTTGGGATCAATGCCCAACCGGAACAGTACCTCCGCACGGTAAATATTGCCGGTGCCGGCAATGACTGATTGATCCATGAGGAGTGTGGCGATGGGAGCCCGTGAGCGGCGAACCCGATCAATAAACTTCTGTGGGTCGGCGTCCGAACGAAGGGGATCAGGTCCAAGCCGGTCAAGGATCTTCTGGACCTCGGGTGGATCGAGTAACGAGCATGCCGCTGGCCCGCGAAGATCCGCTGTATGCTCACCATTGCTGAGCCGCCAGCGTACTTGGCCTATCACGGGTGGTACTCCCTCTGCGAAACGCAACGTTCCGTAGATCCCCAGATGGATATGTACCTGTTCCTGGGTGGAGGCAAACGACACGAAAAGGTGTTTGCCCCAGGTTTCAGCGCTGGTGAGAACGTCACCGTTGAGGAGAGCGGCACCGGTGAAGCGGCCTTGTGGGCTGGAGGATTCAACCTCATGTCCTGCGAAGTTCTCAGTGACTGCGTGAGCCAGTCGATGGAGCACGTGACCTTCCGGCATGACAACCTTTCCTCGTGGCCTTCGTTGACACACAATTCTAGTCCCCGACGCTCGTCACCTGTTGCTCTGGACTCTTTTCTCATATTTACAGGGAAGTTCCAAACTATGGGCTTAGGGTGGAATGGTGAAAAAACCTCATTCCAAGATTCTTGCGGCGCTGCTGTCTGGCGCGCTCTCCTTCTCCCTTGTGGCTTGCTCCAACGACGATTCCAGTTCAAGCTCGCCGAGTTCCAGCGCTTCAGCGCAGGCTGACGATACAGGGGCTACCGAAGCCCCGACCGTTGATCGTGATCCTTCCGGCGAGTTGCCAGAGGTGACGTTCGCGGACGGTAAGCCCACGATGAAGACCGTCAGTGCTGACCCTCCCACGTCAATTTCCGTCAAGACTCTCACGGAGGGCGACGGAGAGACCGTCCAGCCAGGTGCTTATGTATCCGTTAATTACGCGGGCTTCCTGTGGAGCGACGGTACACAGTTCGATTCTTCCTTTGACCGTGGACAGTCCACCACTTTCTCCCTCAACCAGGTTGTTGACGGTTGGAAGTATGGTCTGGAGGGCACCAAGGTAGGTGACCAGGTCCTCGTCGTCGTCCCGCCCGAGTTTGGTTATGGTGATACGGACAGCGGCTCCATTCCCGGTGGCTCCACGCTGGTTTTCGTGGTAGATGTTCTTGGGACGCTCAGCCCCACAAATGATGCGCTGTCGGGAGCCACTGCAACTGACGCCGAACTGCCCGCGGGAGTCAACGTGGCAGGCGACTTGGGTGCTGAACCCACCATCACCTTCGACGACGGCGCGGCCGCACCCACTGAGACGCAAACCGTTGTCCTGGCGGAAGGAACGGGTGCTCCGATTGCCGACACGGATACCTTCGTATTCAACGGCGTGGTCGGGAACTGGGGCGATAGCGCCACTATTCAGTCGACCTGGCCCGATAGTTACCAGAGCGGTGGCGGTGTCCCCGAACTCTCAGGGGTGAAGGTTGGATCTCGTGTCCTGCTTGTTTACCCAGCTGACGAGGCCAGTGGCACGAAGGCCACAGTGATGGTTATCGACATTGT
>JBDIAV010000040.1:0-25267 GCA_039812645.1 Actinomycetaceae bacterium | reverse complement strand
GTCACTGTGCGGAATGTGACGCTTCGTAATAATGGCTTGCTTGGCATGGGTGCGAACAATGCCGACAACTTGAAGGTCGAATCACTGTTCTCCGAGAAAAACAATTCCCAGCGCTTCAACCGTGCACCTGTTTCTGGGGCGATGAAGATCACCCGGTCACGACAGATCTCAGTGACGGGGAGTTCTTTCATCAATAACTACGGCCAGGGTCCGTGGTTCGATGAGTCGGTCTATAACATCACTTTTGCAGACAACGACAGCGTTAATAACGAGGGCAACGGTGTGGTCTTCGAGCTTTCTGACACCGTCAAGGCAGTAAACAACCTCATCATGGATAACAGCTTGAAGGGGATGCTTGTTTCCTGCACTGGCAATGTTGAGATCTGGAACAACACGTTTGTGGGCAATAATGGCAGCCTCGATGTTGTTCAGGATGAGCGGCGTGCCTCGAATCTGAGTGCAGCGGGTCATGACAAGCGCCAGCCTCTTCCTGACCCGACGATGCCGTGGATTACTAAGAATGTCACTCTTGTAAACAATGTCTTCTCGCAAAGTAAGGGTGAGGCAGTAATTCGCGTGAATGATTGGTCGAAGGAGTTTAAGTCCACTGATCTTCTGAGCAAAAGTGAGGGGAACCTGTTCCATACGGCGTCGTCGTCCCTACCGATTGCTACCTGGTACCCCGATGCAAAGAAGTGGACTGTGTACAAGACGTTCGCTGCCTATCAATCGGCAACGGGCCGAGACTCGAGTTCTACAGCCGTGGTTGGCACCTCGCCGTTGACAGTACAGTTTAATCTGACGTCTAGTTACAAGTCGCGTGCTTCAAAGGCGCTACCGATCACCACAACGATCGCCAACTCCTCGTCGGGTCTTAAGAAGGGAGATAAGGCCCTGGGAGTCGTCACCCCATAACCTATCGAAGGGAAGGGGCGTACCGTACGGTACGCCCCTTCCCTTCGTTTACAGGAACGTAGTAGAGAAGGATGTCCGTACGATGTAAACCAACACTGCGTTCAGGTTTACCGCTGACAAGACTGAGCCTTCACGCGGATGAAGAGTCACATATATGAGCCCTCATCTGCGCGTGAGAAACCCTCATTGGTTGGCTCTCTCAACCTTGCGAGAAATTCCCGAGTCTCTGGGCGCTGTGGATGCTCGAAGATCTGTTCGGGTGTACCGACTTCCACGAGTTCGCCCTGGTGAAGGAAAGCAACCCGATCAGCAACCTTGCGTGCAAAGGCCATCTCGTGTGTGGCCATGACGATGGTGTAACCCGTGCTTTTGAGCTCGCGCACAAGATCCAGAACTTCGCCGACTAACTGCGGGTCGAGTGCCGACGTAATTTCGTCCAGCAGAAGCAGCTCTGGTTCGGTGGCGAGTGCGCGAGAGATGGCTACTCGCTGCTGCTGCCCGCCAGACAGGCGATCAGGATAGGCTTCTGCGAAATCCCCCAATCGGATCCGTTCTAGCAGCTCATGCCCTCGCGCTTCAGCCTCGCCGCGCGACAGTTTCTTCACCTTGCGCAGTGCCAGGGTCACGTTGTCCAACACGTTCATGTGCGGGAAGAGATTGTACTGTTGGAAAACAACACCGATGCGGGCCCGGACGTCGTCGACCTTAATACGCGGATCAGTGATGTCCTCGTCTTGGAGGAAAATCTGGCCGTCGTCGACTCTCTCCAATAGATTGATGGTCTTGAGTAGTGTGGATTTTCCGGAGCCGGATGCGCCAATCAACACGACCACCTCATGGTGGGTTACATCGAGGTCGATGCCCTTGAGGATGTGCTTGTCTCCAAACCACTTGTGAAGGCCGATGACACGCAAGACTTTGGCGGTACCTGTGTGCGTACGCGCGTCCTGTCCGCCACCGAGAACCTGACTCATACTGTGCCTCCCACTTGTTCGCGTGATTGCGTGCGAGCCGTATACCAGTCGGTGAAGCGGATGAGCGGCCAGGAAATGGCAATAAACAGAAGGCTCGCCACCACGTAGGGGGTGAAATTATAGACCTGAGCCTGCGCGATCTGGGCGGCGCGGATGGCATCGACGGCGCCGAGGATGGAGATGAGGCCGACGTCCTTTTGCATGGAGACGAGATCATTCATGAGGGCTGGCGTCACCTTGCGGATCGCCTGTGGTAGCACGACGATGCGGAGTGTCTGGTTGTAGCTGAGCCCGAGCGAGCGTGCGGCCATACGCTGGGACGGATGAATCGCTTCAATTCCGGCGCGAAGCACCTCCGCCACATAGGATGAGTAGGTGAGGATAATGGCGATGGTTCCCCAGAATTCTGGGGGAAGGCGCTTGTCGATGAGGCCGAGTCCGGGAATTCCGTAGCCCACGAGGTAAAGCACGAGGAGCAGCGGGACACCACGGAAAAAATCGGTGTAGATCGCCGCGCCAAGCCGTAGCGGAGCGAAGATCGGGCCGCGCAGGGTGCGTGCTATGGCCAGCAGCGATGCAAAAATCGCCACGCCAATCACCGAGAAGAAGAGAACGCGGATGTTGAGCCACAGTCCGCGGAGGATTCCGGGGAAGAAATCGACGGCGGTAGGCCAGTGGAAGAACGACCGCTTGACAGCCTCCCAACCGGGAGAATTGACCACGATCAGGGCCACGACCACCGCAAACACCACGGTGGAAATCATCGAGATGACCACCGAACGAGCGCTTTGTTTCTTGCGGTAGAGGCGGCGTTCCAGCTCAATCCCGCTGGGGCGAGGTCGCGAAACGGATGTGCTCATGGGGTGAAGATTACCTGCTTGATCGCCGCCGTGCGGTTGACGAATCCATCGCGGACGGGAAACGTACGGGGATCGGATACCTGATGGATGTGGGGGAACCGTGCCGCTTGCGGAAGCGCTACTTGAGTACTGGCGCGCCCGCGCCCTCCGTGAGCCACTTCTGGGCGAGTTCGTCGAGGGTACCGTCCTCGCGTAGCGTATCGACGGCATCTGTCACGGCGGAGGTGAGAGGCGAATCTTTGGGGAGGAGGAACGCGTATTCGTCCCCACCCTCGGAGGTGTCGAATTGTCCGACGACGACGCCCTTATCCAGCACCGCCGCGGCCATGTAGAGGACGGTGGGAAGGTCCGTGACGACGGCGTCGATCTGGCCGGCTGTGAGTGCGGCGATGGCGTCGTCGTTGGAGTTGAAGACGCCGATTTCCTGCGCGGGAGCGACCTGGTCCTCAATGATCTTGGCGGAGTTGGATCCGGCAGCTACACCAAACTTGACGTCCTTAAGATCCGCGAGGGAGGTGGCTCCCGCGGCTGCCGTTCCCTCGACGGTGAGGACGCCTTGGCTTGTCACGTAGTACGGCGAAGAGAAATCGACGGCTTCCTGGCGCTCCGGTGTGATGGAGAACTGCTGGATGTTGACATCGAAGTTCTTGGGCCCCGGTGCGATGACGGTATCGAAGGGGGTGCGCACCCACACGACGTCGTCGTCCTCAAAACCAAGTTCTTCGGCGACGGCGTAGGCGACGGCGGCCTCGAAACCCTCACCGGACTCCGGCTTGTTGTTCTCCACCCACGGAGAGAAGGCGGGCTCGCCGGTGGCAATCGTCAGCTTGCCGTCCGTGAGAGTCTGGAGGTCGGAGGAGTTTCCGGAACTACCCGAATCGGCGCCATTGCCTCCGCCGCATGCCGAGAGGACGAGCATGGTCGCGGCCGCGAGTGCAGCGAGGGAAAAACGTCGACTGGAGCGGAGCGAACGAGACATGATGCCTCCAGGTGAGTGGGTGGGAGCCGGGGACGCCTCGAATCTAACACAGATAATCCCCAGGGTAGTGGGGTTGATGCAGGGTGAGACGTGGGTGAGCTACGAGAAGTGTGCGGTGTGCCGAGGACTATGCCTCGAATGGATTGATGACGAAAAAGCCGGGGCCGACTCGCCTTAGCGAACCGGCCCCGGCCTTACTCTCCGAAAAAAGTCCCGAGACTTTCACAGTTTTCGGCAACCTCGCGGTGAGGTGCTGGAAACGACTGTTACACCAAGGTCATGGCCTGGTGTGCGATCGCCAGTTCCTCATTGGTGGGGACGACGAGCACCTTGACGCTGGAGTCCTCGGTGGAGATGACGCGAGCTTCCTTCGAGCGCTCGGCATTCTTTGCCTCATCCAGCTTCACTCCGAAGCCCGAGAGGCGATCAACGACGGCGGCGCGGAGGCGCTCATCATTCTCGCCCGCGCCCGCGGTGAAGGTCAGGGTGTCCAGGCCATTCATGATGGCAGCGTAGGCACCGACGTACTTGAGGAGACGATGAACGTAGACATCCAGAGCTTCCTGGGCGTTCTCGTTGCCTTCGTCGGCAAGCTTCCACACTTGGCGCATGTCGTTCTCGCCGGTCAAGCCCTTCATGCCGGACTGACGGTTAAAGAGGTTATCGATCTCGTCGATGCTCATACCTGCAACGCGCGCGAGGTGGAACACGACGGCCGGATCGATGTCGCCAGTACGGCTGCCCATGACGAGACCCTCCAGAGGGGTCAGGCCCATGGTGGTTTCCACTGCCTTGCCGTCGACAACTGCGGAAGCCGAAGCGCCGTTGCCCAAATGGAGCACGACCTGCTTGAGGCCTCCACCAAGAAGCTTGGCAACCTGACCGGAGACGTACTGATGGGAGGTGCCGTGTGCACCGTAGCGGCGGATCTCATACTTCTCGGCAACCTCGCGGTCGAGCGCATAGGTGGCTGCTTCACCGGGAAGTCCCTGGAAGAACGCGGTGTCAAACACGGCGATGTGCGGAACCTGGGGAAGCAGCTTACGGGCTACGACGATGCCTGCGAGGTTCGGGGGATTGTGAAGCGGAGCGAGCGGGCACAGCTGCTCAATGAGCTTCTCGACCTCATCGTCCACCACAACCGGGCCGTCGAAGTACTTGCCGCCCTGAACGATGCGGTGACCAACGGCGTCAATGGAACCATCCGTGAGCGATGGCCCAACCTTCTCGCACAATGCCAGCACGGTGGAAAGGCCAGCACCATGATCCGGAACCGGATCGTTCAGCTCAGTGGTGGTGCCGTTGTAGGAATGAGCGATGTGGCCCTCATCTTCGCCAATGCGCTCGACGAGACCAGAAGCGATAGCTTCGCCCGTCTCGGGATTCACCAGCTGGTACTTAATGGACGAGGAACCGGAGTTAATAACAAGTACTGACAAGATTTCTTCTCTCTTGTTTGGCGTGTTCGGTTGACGATGGGAAGGACAAGCTGCCGGGATGCGGCGGGACGGGCCCCACAATCAGCCCGGCAGCCTGTGACGATCAGGACTGGGCCTGCGCCTGAATGGCGGTAATCGCGACGGTGTTGACGATGTCCTGCACCAGTGCGCCACGGGAAAGATCGTTGACGGGCTTGTTGAGGCCCTGGAGGACCGGGCCGACGGCGACGGCGCCCGAGGAACGCTGCACAGCCTTGTAGCCGATGTTGCCCGCGTTGAGGTTGGGGAACACGAACACGGTGGCCTTGCCGGCAACCGGGGAATCGGGCAGCTTCACCTTGGCCACATCCGGATCCACAGCGGCGTCGTACTGCAGCGGTCCCTCGATCATGAGAGCGGGGTTGGCCGCGCGTGCAATGGCCGTGGCCTCGACGACGGCGTCGACGTCCGGTCCCTTGCCCGAGGTTCCGGTGGAGTAGGAGAGCATCGCGACGCGGGGCTCCACACCAAACTGGACGGCGGTTTCGGCCGAGGAGAGCGCGATACCGGCAAGCTGCTCGGGGGTGGGGTTGGTGGTGACGGCGCAATCGCCGTACACGTAGACGCGATCCTCCATGAGCATAAGGAAGCAGGAGGAGACGAGCTTGGCGCCCGGCTTTGTCTTGATGATCTGGAAGGAAGGAACGATGGTGTGGGCGGTGGTGTGTAGGGCTCCCGAGACCATGCCGTCGGCATCGCCCATGTGCACCATCATGGTGCCGAAGTAGGAGACGTCCTTGACGGTCTCGTAGGCCTGCTCGTAGGTCACGCCCTTCTTCTCGCGCAGTCGAGCGAACTCGGTGGCGTACTTGCTCAGGTGCTCTTCGTCATTGACAGAAACGATCTCGGCACCGGAGATGTCCAGGCCGAGTGCCTCGGCATCGGCGCGAACCTTGTCCTCTTCGCCGAGCAGAATGACCTTGGCAACGCCACGGGCAAGAAGCTCGTCGGTGGCCTTGAGAATGCGGGGATCCTCGGACTCCGGAAGTACGATGCGCTGCGGATTGGAACGGGCCCGGGAAACAAGCGACGACTGGAAGTTCAGCGGTGTAATGACGTCCGAGCCAAGCTCCATCGCCGCGCGCAATACCTGGGCGTCACGCTCGTTGACGACAGCATCCGTGTTGGCGTAGTGAACAAGGACCGGCGCGTGAGCTTCGAGAGCTGCCGCTGCCGTCTCGGCACCTTCTTCAGCATCTCCGATAATCATGGCTGCGAGGGGAGCGTGCTCGCTGGTGATAACGTCCGCGGATAGAGAACCAAGGGTGATGATCTGCGCAGCGGAGAGGCCCGCCCCCGGAACCACGAGGATGACGGAGGTCTTGAGGTTGGCGATGGCGCGACCGTTACGAGCCACCTGGCCGGGGTTGATGGGATCGCCATCCATGACGCCCAGGATGAGAACCGCGTCGAAATCGTCGGCGTAATCGGTGTAGCGCTTGACCAGTTCGGTCATCGCCGCATCTTCGTTCTTGACGTACGCTTCGCGCGTGGTTCCCCAGGCACGATCGGCTTCGTCGCGACGCCCGAGAACATCGAGTAATTCAAGGAAGTCCGCGTCCTGTTCAATAGGACCATTGGCCCAGCCCCTGAAGACACCCACCCTCTCATACTGCGTTGTCAGGAACTCGAGGTAAGCCTTGGCGACTGATTGAGTGCCGCAGTTATCTTTCACTGCCGTGAAGTAAACGCTGTATGCCACGATGCAATCCTTTCGGTCCAGGATGTCCGAACCTGTCAGCTGGCGGGTATTTCTCGCTCCTCCGATAATCTCACAATCTCTAGGGCTAAGGTCCATAGTTTCCGTAGATTGGCGAAAGCTCGTGAGGAACTGCACGTGTTACGTTGGCCGCGTGTTTCGCCGTCGTTACCGGAACATGACATCGGTGTGCCCGCCGGGCCAGAGTTGTAGTACGCGCTCAGACCGGACCTGAATATGTTGGCCGTCGATCGGGTCAACGAAATCGAGTGATACCGCCAGGAGTTGCAGCGGTGCAGTATCCGTTTTTTCGTCACCGCAATCCGTTTGTGGCTCGTCCAAAGGAGACATGGCACCGCCTCTCCATCCTTCGCGCACCTGCGGATACAGCGGATCGCCGACGATGGGCATGCCAAGATGCGCACATGTTGCTCGCAGCTGGTGGGTTTTGCCCGTGTGTGGTTTGAGTTCCAGTTTGCCGAGTTCCGGGCCGGCCTCCAGCACGCGGATGTCGGTGAGGGAGTTTGGGCTTGCTGAATGGGGCCGCACGAGAGTCTGGAGGGACCCCCGCGGCTTCTCTAGGTGCAACGGGACGACGACGGCGCCCTCCGGACCGGTATCGAAGCGCGCCAGGTTGTTCCGCCACGAGTCGCCCGATGTATCGACGACGGCGTGATACACCTTCCGTACCTGCTGCCTCTCGAAAAGCTGCTGGTAGGGGCGGCGCCACCGCGGAGCCGTGGTGAGCAGGACGAGACCGGCGGTGAGGGCATCGAGACGGTGGGCCGCGACGACGTCGTCGTTCTTCAACTGGCGCCGGGCAGCCACGGTGACGGTCTGGGCCACGTGAGCGCCACGTGGCATGGTGGCGAGGCCGTGCGGTTTGTCGACGATGATCCAGCGTTCGGTGCGGGCAAGGATGCTCAGTTTGATGGGGCGGTCGGGTTCGTCGGGGATGGTGTCGAAAGCCCAGAGGGTGACGCCGGGGGTGACTAGGGTGGCGGAGGTGAGTGGGGTGCCGTCGTCGTCGAGGATATCGCCGCGCTCAAAGGCGGTGGGGAGGTCGCCCGCGCGATGGGGAAGGAGGCGCGAGATGGTCTCTAACGCGGTGCCCGTGGTGGTGACGCGGAGGGGACGGGCACCGATGCCGCGGCGGGTGGGACGGGTCATGAGGCTATGGTAATGAAGACGGTCGGCCATGACCTATTGATGTACACGCCGAAAAGTGTGGCCAAACCGTGCGTGAGCAGCGGTGCACAGAAGCGTTTGCGCCGTTATCCTCGTAACGTGAGCACTGAGAATCCTGGTCCTGTCCTCGTTGTCGATTTTGGCGCCCAGTATGCGCAGCTGATTGCCCGCCGTGTGCGTGAGGCTCGGGTCTATTCCGAGATCGTCCCCCACACCTTCTCCGCGGAGCAGATCCTTGCCAAGAATCCGTCCGCCATCATTTTGTCTGGCGGCCCGTCCTCCGTGTATGCCGAGGGCGCGCCATCTCTTGATCCCGCTGTTTTTGAGGCCGGAGTTCCCGTCCTCGGTATTTGTTATGGCTTCCAGGTCATGGCGCAGACCCTTGGCGGCACCGTCGGCCGTACCGGTACCCGCGAGTATGGGCACACCGAGGCGACAGTTGCTGGCGGCTCCTGTCTGTTCGACGGCGCCCCCGCCGACCAAGTGGTGTGGATGAGCCACGGCGACGCCGTCCAGGCGGCGCCCGCAGGCTTTGCCGTCACCGCCCAGACGTCCGAGACGCCCGTGGCCGCCTTCGAGAACCGCGAGCGCAAGCTGTTTGGGTTGCAGTGGCACCCCGAGGTCAAGCACTCCCAGTACGGCCAGAAGGCCCTGGAGAACTTCCTCTACGAGGGCGCCGGGCTGGAACCCACGTGGACGTCCAGTTCCATCATTGACGACGAAGTGGCGAAGATCCGCGCCCAGGTGGGCGGCGCGCAGGTGATTTGTGCGCTCTCCGGTGGTGTCGATTCGTCCGTGGCCGCCGCGCTGGTGCACAAGGCCGTGGGTGACCAGCTCACCTGCTTCTTCATCGATCACGGCCTGCTGCGCGCGGGCGAGCGTGAGCAGGTGGAGCAGGATTACGCCGCTGGCATGGGCATTCGCATGTTCACCATCGACGAGTCGGAGCGTTTCCTCGACGCGCTCGCCGGTGTCAGCGAGCCCGAGGCCAAGCGTAAGATCATCGGCCGCGAGTTTATTCGCTCCTTTGAGGCGGCGCAGAAGCAGCTCATCGAGACGCTGGGTGCGCAGGGTGGGGACGTCAAGTTCCTCGTTCAAGGAACGCTGTACCCGGACGTCGTGGAATCGGGTGGCGGCGAGGGCGCGGCCAACATCAAGAGCCACCACAACGTGGGCGGCCTTCCCGAGGACATGGAGTTTGAGCTGGTCGAGCCGCTGCGCGCCCTGTTCAAGGACGAGGTACGCGCCATTGGCCGCGAGCTTGGTGTTCCCGAGAAGATTGTGGCGCGCCAGCCCTTCCCGGGCCCGGGCCTCGGCATCCGTATTGTTGGTGAAGTGACGCGCGAGCGTCTCGATGTGCTGCGCGCCGCGGACCTCATCGCGCGTGAAGAACTGACCGCTGCTGGCCTGGACGAAGAGATCTGGCAGTGCCCCGTGGTGCTATTGGCTGATGTCCGCTCCGTAGGCGTGCAGGGTGATGGCCGTACCTACGGCCATCCCATCGTGCTGCGCCCGGTCTCCTCCGAGGACGCCATGACGGCCGACTGGACCCGCCTGCCCTACGACGTGCTGGCCCGCATCTCCACCCGCATCACCAACACGGTGCCCGAGGTCAACCGCGTGGTGCTCGACGTAACGAGCAAGCCGCCGGCAACCATCGAGTGGGAGTGATCGCCGTTCGTGAATGAAACCGGGGGCGTCCATTGAATGGACGCCCCCGGCCACGATCGCAGGGGTGCCCACGGGATCATCCCGTGGGCACCCCTCTCGTGCTACTCGTACATGATGTAGCTAGGAGTTGGAGTGAGGGCCATGACCTCGTCGGGGGTCATGAGGATGCCCGAGGTGTCGACATCCTCCTCATAGAAGAGCTTAAATCCCATTTCCGCACCCGGCGGAATGCTGCCCGCTACCCGGTTATAGGTGTCGACTTTCGCCCCCGGGGAACCGATGCCGTCCGCGCTTTTGACCAGAGCAACGCCGGGATGCGGCTGTAGCGCCTCCTCGTTGGTGATGATCTCCGGATGGAGAACGTGGTAGACCATCACCTTGTCCGGCAGCTGGCGCTCCTCAACAAGGTTGGAGAGGTATGTGGCGACCTCATCAAGTTCTTCACCGGACGTTGAACCGAAACTGTCCATGGGAATCTGCCCGGGAGCCATTGCCCACTCGGGATCGAGCGCGACGCCGACGTCGGGTTCGGCGAGATACGGCTCCAGCGCGCGAACCTCGTCAATGAACGACGCTTGCCCAGGCTGAATGTCCAACAGAAGGATGGCGTTGTTCTGCCGCGCCACCTCAAGCCAATAGTCAATGATGGCGGGCTCGGTTCGTCCCCGCCACATACCATCCGGACCGGGAACGGGATGGACCGTGGTGGCGATCAATTCCATGACTGGCATGATAGGGCGGTCGAGAGCATAGGGTGCGCAGGCGTCGTGTAATTCGATCATGCGCTCGTTGACATCACCGATGCCCAGCCGTCCCTGCCCCTCCGCACCCGGGTAGCCCACGAAGCCGCAGAGACGGTAGTTGGGGAAGAGAACTCGCCCGCCGTTGGGAAGTTCCTTGGGCTCCGGAGTCGGGGTGGATTCTGGTGTTGGTGTGGCAGGCGGGGACGTTACGGGCGTTGCAGCCGGTGATACGGATGCTGAGGATTCGCCGTCGGCAGAGCTATTTGGCTGGGATGTACAGGCGGCGAGTAGGAGGATGGGTACGAGAAAAAGGGAAGCTGTACGTCGAGTCACGTCTCCAGTTCAACACAATTGACCGCTCCAGTGAATTTGTCTCCTTCCGCGAGATGCCACCCCTCAATGTTTCAAGAGATCTGTGGGAGCTCGCCAAGTGTGAGGTCGAGTGTGAGAGAAGGACTGGAAACGCTCAGGGGCGAATGCTTTCAGGAACCGGCTTACACATGATGTGTTCCTGACCTGTCGTTTCATCCACAGCGGTAAGAACCTTGATCTGCATGCTGTACGTGCGAGTGAGATTCGCTTCCGTCAGCACCTCGCGGCTGGGGCCGAACGCAAAGAACCTCCCGTGTTCCATAAGCGCGGCCTTGCTCGGATAGTAGAATGCCTGGTCAGGTAGGTGCGTCACCATGACCACGGCTTTGTTCTGTTCACTTGCGAGGCGGTTGGCGGTCTGGATGACGATCGCGGCGTTACGGTAATCGAGATGGCTGGTGGGTTCGTCCATCATGATGAGTGGCGTTTCCTGGGCGAGCGCCCGGGCGATGAGGACCATCTGCCGTTCTCCACCCGAAATCTGTGTGTAGGGCTTATGCGCCAGGTGCATCATGCCTACGGACTCCAAGGCATCCTCACAGATCCGCATGTCACGCGCACGAGGTGTGGCAAACGCCGAGAGGTATGGGGTACGGCCCATGGCGACGACGTCGATAACATCGTAGGGAAATGGAGCGTTGTGATCCTGGAAGACCATCGCCACGCGCCGCGAGATCTCCAACGGCGACAGCTCACGGAGCTCAGTCCCGTCCAGGAGAATACGACCACCCGCAGTCTGCTTGTCGTTGAGGAGAAGCCGCATCAGCGTGGATTTACCGCAACCGTTGGAACCCAGGATCATCAATACCTCGCCCGCGCTCACTTCGAAACTAATGTCTCTAAGAACGAGCTTGTCTTGCGTGTAACCGAAGGCGACCTTCTCGGCCTTAATAATGGGACCGGAGGAGCCCGCTGCGGGAACTGAAAGCGTGTCGCCAGACAGTGGAGCTTGGGTAACGACGTCTGCGGGGGACACCACGGTCCCAGTTTTGTCTCTTCTCCACATACTTATTCCATTCTTCTTCCATCTTTTCCTTGCCATGTTCGCCCACTTAGCTCCACTGCCGCGTGCTGTTGCGCAGCAGAATGGCAAATACCGGTGCCCCAATGAAGGCGATGGGAATAGAAAGAGGAAGCGAGGTCTCCGAGGCAGTGCGCGTGAGATTGTCGATAAGTAGCAGGAAGGTAGCACCAAGAACCGCAGCGGTAGGGATGAGCTTGCGATGATCTGGCCCCACCACCATCCGTGCCATGTGGGGAATGACGAGTCCGATCCAGCCGATAGCGCCACATTGCGATACTGCCGTAGCTGTCAATGCCGTCGCGCAAATGATGACGGTGACCTTTAACCGGGTGGTGTTGATGCCCAGTGAGCGGGCTTCGTCGTCGCCCATGGTGAGAATGTTGAGCCGCCAGCTGACGAACCAGAGTGCAATCATCGCAACGATGATGACAGGAGCAGCAAAGAGCAGGTTCTCCCAGCGCATTCCCGAAAGCGAGCCCATAAGCCAGAAGGTGATGGCGGGGAGATCGTCGTAGGGGTCAGCGAGGTATTTCATCACCGAGACGCCAGCGTTGAAGAGTGAGCTCGTCACCACTCCCGCGAGGATAAGCATCGTATTGGGGATGCTGCCCTTGGTGTAGGCGAGGAAGTAGGCGCAAGCTACGCCGAGAATTCCGCAGAGGAAGGCGTAGACCTGGACCGAAGGGGAGTAGGCGTCGTGCAGGATGATGCCGAGCGCCGCCCCGAAGGAGGAAGCAGCGGCGACGCCTAGGATATCTGGCGAAACGAGCGGATTGCGGAAGACGCCCTGGTAGGCGGCACCGGAACAGGAGAGTGCCGCGCCCACGAGCACGGCCATGAGGAGACGTGGCCAGCGCACGTCCCACACCACTTTGGCATCCATCTCGCTCCATGTGGGTTCGATGGGAAGCACCTTGGCTGCGACGATCCGGACGGCCTCCCACGGATCGACGGCGAACCGTCCCACCATGAACGATCCCAGCATAACGACGAGCAAAAGCAGAACTGCCAGTGAGAAACGGACCCAGAAATTAGGCAGGCGTTTGCGTAAAGCGGTTCCCACCTCGGAGTTGTGAGGGCTCTGGCGCTCTGGCATGGTGGCCTTCAAACCGGTACCTGCCGAAACTGCCGAATCGGATAGCCTGTCAGAACTGGTCGTCCCAGAGACGGTTGTTTCCGGATCGAGTGGAGTGGCGTCGTCGTCGTTCATCTATCGGTCTCTCGTGAGGAAACAGAACGTGGGGACTGGCGTGGACCGTCAGCCCCCACGTCGGAGTTAAGTGGAGTACGTTAAGCGCTTGCCTGGTGATCTCCTCGTCGGGAGAGCGATATGACTACCAGTCTCACTTGGCAAAAACGTCCGCGACCTTCTGTCCGTCGGTGAGATTGAAGAGGTGCGTGAGGTCCTCGTCCGAGAGGTCGAAGCCGAAGTAATTCTTGTAGAAGTCCTCGGTGACCTTCTGGAGATCGAGATCAGTGAAGAGCTCCGGCTGAACGGCCTTGGCAAAGAACTGCATGGCGAGGTAGGCCTCGGGGCCGTTATAAGCCCAGGCCATCGCGCCGTTCGGAACGATGTAGATGCGGCCGCTCTTGACGGCGTCGAGCTCGGAGAAGATCGGATCCGAGGTAATGGCGTCCGAGATCTGCTGGGAATCGACAAGCAGGATCTCGGGATTCCAGGAGAGGAGCTGCTCAGCCTCGATCTGGGTCTGGCCGGACGGGCCCTTGCTCTCGCCCTGAGCGTCGGCTGCGGCGTTAATTCCACCGGCGAGGGTGATCATTTCCTGGCCAATGGCGGAACCGTTATTTGCCTGAAGAATGTCGCCGGCGGCGGAGAGCTGGACGACGGTGGGGCGATCAGCTTCGGCTATACCCTCGGTCTTGGCGGTGATGGCCTCGCGAGCGGAGGTGAACTCTTCGGCGTAGGTCTTGGCGTTTTCTAGCTGTGCGCCGCCGATGGCTTCGCCGAAGTAGA
Source organism: Actinomycetaceae bacterium (assembly GCA_039812645.1). Lineage (GTDB taxonomy): Bacteria > Actinomycetota > Actinomycetes > Actinomycetales > Actinomycetaceae > Ancrocorticia. The sequence goes on along the minus strand of JBDIAV010000040.1, from coordinate 11,389 downwards.
GCTGGTTGTCGCGCACCCAGTTGAGGTGGTCGTAGCCGGGAGCGTTAGAATCCTTGGCTCCGGAGACGGCGGCGATGCCGAGATCCTGAAGCTGCTTAAGGGTGTCCTCGCCGTAACGGGTTGCGTAGAGAACCAAGTCGGGCTCCTGATTGAGGAGTTCTTCCATGTTGGTCTCGTTAGCGGCGAAAACAACGGGCAGGTCGGCGAGCTGGGGGTACTTGCCTTTGATCCACTCGTTCTTTCCGTAGTTCTCCTCGAGAGCAACGAGCTTGTCCGCGCCTCCGAGAAGCAGCACGGCTGTGGTGAACGCGGGAGCTGTGGTGGCGATTCGCTGGGACTCGAAGGGGACGACAACGTCGCCCAAGGAGTCGTGCATCACGCGGGTCTCAGGAGTCGCGCTCTGGGACGCAGTAACCGAGGGAGCGGACGTGGGGGAGGAAGTGGCTGACGGGCTCGAGCCGCATGCGGAAAGTGAGATGGCGGCAGCCGCGAGGAGTGCCGCTCCTTGGAGGAATCGAGTCTTCACGAAGAATCCTTACTGTTATTGAGTTATCCGGCAGATCTACCCCGACGGTCTCACATGGCCGTTGCTTGGGTGAGCAGACGAGCGAACCGTGAGAGAGGGATGCAGGTGCCATCCGATGTAACCGCAGGTGACTGGTCTGAGTGGTGAGAGCAGAGCTGGACCGGCATTGGCTCTCACACTATCGATGAAACGAAATACGTACGGAAAAATCCTCGTATATGAGATGCAAATCAAAGAAAAGTAGCGTGTTTGCGGATTTTGAGACGAATGACGAGGAGAGTGCTGCTGAGTTTCGTCCGGCCATGTGGCTTGTTGGGAAAATATCGCTGTTATATGGATATGCCTGTGCCATAGGTGCAGCGTGAGTGTCATGTCGGAGATAAATGTGCGCAGAGGTGAGATGTTGGGTACCGAGAAGTTGGGCAAACCAATCGATGAACTATGTCCTCAGAGGTCTTGGTGATCGCGTCTTGCCGTCGAGGGTCAAGGCAACTCCACACGTACATGTGCTGATTTTTCCCTTTCGTAGTGAATCTGCCGAGATTGCGTGAGGGCCATTGAGGGCGGTGTATCTGGCGAAGGTACTGTCAGAGCCTTCGAATTCCTATGCTTTACGACGGGTGCCTCACGGGAGGTTTTCCTTGGAAAACACCGTGGGTGCATTTTTGTTGTCGCCTGGGGGAAGAATAGGTTTGAGGCGCGCCATGGCAGGTCAAACGCTTAACTTAATCAGGGGCTGAATGGTTGCGTCTGGTGGTGCGGAAAGTGAGCCACGTTCCCCGGCTCGAGTATTTAACACGGAGTGCAATTCTATATTGTATCAATTCCAGATAAGGGACAATTTCTGAGAGTCTTCCTGTGGGAGGTGATGGGCGGCGTCGTTGCAAAACCGTGAAAAACGCGAAAGAAAGCCGAAAAAGGGACATTGGTCCCGACTTCCATGCCCGAATGATCACAGCCTGCATTCCCGCACTTAAGCAGTGAATTTCCAGGGAATGTGGGGTGAATAACGTCCGGTCGGGACCAAAAGCACCAGACAAAGGTCCGTTTCGCATGGAAGATGGAGTTAATTCCATTTACGAGGACCCCTTCAGGAGAGGCAAACAATGGAGCGCACCGACGCTGGCGTCGAGACCGCCGCTGACAAGGCATGGGCGGGCTTTACCCCCGGAAACTGGACCGAGGTTATCGACGTCCGAGATTTCATTCAGAAGAACTACACCCCGTATCTGGGTGATGCGTCGTTCCTTGCTGGACCGACCGATAAGACCCTCCGGGTGTGGGACACCCTCGAGAAGAAGTATCTGTCCGAGGAACGTGCTCGCCGCGTCTACGACGTCGACACCCACACTCCCGCAGATGTTGATGCCTTCCCGGCCGGTTACATTAGCGAAGATGATGACGTCATCGTTGGTTTGCAGACTGATACCCCGCTCAAGCGCGCCATGATGCCCAACGGTGGTTGGCGTATGGTGGAGACGGCCATTCGCGAGGCGGGTCTGGAGCCTGAGCAGCGCGTTAAGGACATTTTCACGAAGTACCGCAAGACCCACAATGACGCGGTCTTCGATATTTATACCCCGCGTATTCGCGCCGCTCGTTCCGCCCATATCGTCACCGGTCTGCCGGATGCGTACGGGCGCGGCCGCATCATTGGCGACTACCGTCGTGTGGCTCTCTACGGTGTGGACAAGCTGATCGAAGATAAGCTCCGCGCTAAGGATACAGTGACGAACCAGCCGTTCTCCGAGCACTGGGCACGTTACCGCGAAGAGCATTCAGAGCAAATCAAGGCTCTCAAGAAGCTCAAGAGCATGGCGGCCACCTACGGTTTCGACATCTCAGGTCCCGCCAAGGATGCCCGCGAGGCCGTGCAGTGGACCTACTTCGCCTACCTCGGCTCGGTGAAGTCGCAGGACGGCGCCGCGATGTCCTTTGGTCGCCTCTCCGGCTTCCTTGATGTCTACTTCGAGCGCGATCTTGCCGCCGGTGTTATCACCGAGATGGACGCCCAGGAAATGATTGACGCGCTGGTCATCAAGCTGCGCATCGTTCGCTTCCTGCGCACCATCGATTACGACCAGATCTTCTCGGGCGATCCCTACTGGGCCACCTGGTCGGATGCCGGTTTCGGTGAGGATGGCCGCACCCTGGTCACCAAGACCTCTTTCCGGCTGCTGCAGACGTTGCGCAACCTTGGCCCGGCCCCGGAGCCGAACATCACCATCTTCTGGGACGAGAACCTGCCCGATGGGTACAAGGAGTTCTGCGCCGCGATCTCCATCGAGACCTCGTCGATTCAGTACGAGTCTGACCCGCAGATTCGTGAGAATTGGGGCGACGACGCCGCCATCGCCTGCTGTGTGTCGCCCATGAAGGTGGGCAAACAGATGCAGTTCTTTGGTGCGCGCGTCAACGCCGCCAAGTCGCTGCTTTACGCTATCAACGGTGGCCGAGATGAGGTGTCCGGTAAGCAGATCGTGACCGGTTACGAGCCCGTTGAGGGTGACGGCCCACTCGATTTTGACGAGGTGTGGAAGAAGTACGAGGCGATGCTGGACTGGGTGGTTGGCACTTACGTTGAGGCCCTCAACATCATCCACTACTGCCACGACAAGTACGCCTACGAGTCCATCGAAATGGCGTTGCACGATTCCGACATCATCCGCACTATGGGATGCGGAATCGCAGGTCTGTCCATCGTGGCCGACTCCTTGGCGGCCATCAAGTACGCGAAGGTGACCCCTGTTCGTGACGAGACCGGCCTCGTGGTCGATTACGTGACCGAAGGCGAGTTCCCGACCTACGGGAACGACGACGACCGTGCCGACGATATCGCCGCAACCGTCGTCCACACCGTCATGACCAAGATCAAGTCCAAGCCGATGTACCGCGATGCCATCCCGACCCAGTCGGTGCTGACCATCACCTCGAACGTTGTGTACGGCAAGGCCACGGGCAACTTCCCGTCCGGTCATCGCGCCGGCACCCCGTTTGCGCCGGGAGCTAATCCCGAGAACGGCCTCGACAGCCACGGCATGGTGGCCTCGATGCTCTCGGTGGGCAAGCTCGACTACCACGATGCGCTTGACGGCATCTCGTTGACGAACACCATCACCCCCTCCGGCCTTGGCCGCACCAAGGAGGAGCAGGTCTCCAACCTGGTGGGTATTCTCGACGCTGGCTTCGTGCCCGACGACGAGTGCATTTTCGAACCGCAGAACTGATCATTCGCTCCGGGGAGGGGCAGTGACTGCCCCTCCCCGGAGCCCAACCATCAAGCGACCACAAGTCAGAAAAGGAGCCAATCATGGCAGTAAAGTCGTATGAAGAGCGTTTGGCCTCGATGAAGGCAGCTCGCGAAGAGCACGGCGGTGTGCAGGGTCTGTACCACGCCAACATCAATGTTCTTGATCGCGCCACCCTGGAGGACGCCATTGAGCACCCGGAGAAGTACCCGAATCTCACTGTTCGCGTGTCCGGTTACGCGGTGAACTTTGTCAAGCTCACCAAGGAGCAGCAGCTCGACGTTCTCTCGCGCACGTTCCACGAGTCAGCGTGACATCTCAGGTGGATGCGGCTTTGAGTGATACTCAGGCGTACGGGGCCGCTGGCGACCAGGATTTTCTGTCGCCGGCGGCCCGCCCGCATGGCGCGGGCACGGCTGGCCTCATTGAGCTGACCGATCTGGAGCACGCCGAGCGTTTGCAGCGTATGCGCTCCGGCGATCTGGGGTCGATTCACTCGTGGGAGCTGGTGACAGCCGTGGATGGTCCGGGAACACGCATGACGACGTTCCTCTCCGGGTGCCCTCTGCAATGCCAGTACTGCCATAATCCTGACACCATGGCCATGCGCAATGGTGAACCGGTTGAGGCTATGGATTTGCTCAAGCGCATCAAGCGGTACCGAAAGATCTTCCGTGCTACCAAGGGCGGTATCACCCTGAGCGGTGGCGAAGTGCTCATGCAGCCGGCGTTTGCCTTGAAGATTCTTAAGGGCGCCAAGGCGATGGGTGTGCACACCGCTATCGACACCTCGGGGTTCCTCGGGCGCCATGCTAGCGACGAGATGCTGGACAATGTCGATCTTGTCCTGCTGGACATCAAGTCCGGCGATCCAGAAACGTACAAGGAAGTCACCGGCCGCGAGTTGCAGCCCACCATTGATTTCGGTGATCGCTTGGCCGAGCGTGGGATCGAGATGTGGGTCCGCTTTGTGCTGGTGCCGGGATTGACCGACGACCCGGAGAATATCCGCTTGGCCGCCGAGATCGCCGCGCGCTGGGGGAGTGTGAGCCGCGTGGAGGTTCTTCCGTTCCATCAGATGGGGCGCGATAAATGGGCGAGCCTGGGCATGCCTTACACATTGGAGGACACCAAGCCGCCAACGATGGAGCAGGTCGAACAGGCACGCGAGATCTTCCGAAGCTACGGGTTCACTGTCTACTAGATATGTTTTCTTCTTCTGGCACTGGAGTGCCTGTGGGATGGCGCTGAGTCGTGATGGTACGACGTTCGTCTGGCCCATCACGTCAATATCATTGTCACGCGGCACCTGAGGATCAGACCCTGAGGTGCCGCGTGACTTATTTCACGTCACCGCTGATCGTTGCGCAATTCTGGATCGGAGGTCATGTCCGACACGCAGGTGCGGAGAGAGTGGCCAAGGCTTGTCGCAGGCTGAGTTTGGGCCGTCGTCGCTACAGAAAACACTGCTGGGATCAGCGGATTTACGCCGGTACGCTGGAGTGAACGAGACCCCTACCCGGGGTCAGAAACTTCCGGCGTACCTCGGCCGGAAACCACGAGCATCTCATCAAAGGAGCAACCATGAAGCTTTCCGCACGCAATCAGCTCAAGGGTACCGTCGTCGCTATCGAAGAAGGTGCTGTCAACGGAATTGTGAAGATCGAAGTGGCTCCCGGCGTGGTTGTCAGCTCGAGCATCACCAAGGCCTCGATCCAGGAGCTGGGCCTTTCCGTTGGTGACACCGCTTACGCCGTTATCAAGGCCTCCTCCGTCATGGTGGGTATTGACGACTAACTGTGCGCGGTGCCTTCCGTGAGAAGGCCGACTACCATCCGGCTAGAGAGATGGTGCTGAGGAACTTGTGCGGAGGGTCGAGGACATCGTGTTCTCGGCCCTCCGTCGTCCATACTGCGTGACCGTTGTCCATATTCTTTTCCGTACGTACTGTTCCTTCAGGGTCTGAACTTCTTGCCTCGCTTCTCGGCCACGCGTTGTCTCTTCCGATGAAGACCACACGGAATGTGTCGGAGGGGTGACGTAGGCTAGGAGGCGCTATGAGCACACAGAATTCAGCATCCCGTGAAGCCTATCTCGCCTCAATGGAGAAGTTGCGCGCGCGTATTGCGCGGGCAACCTCTGGCGAGCAATCCGCTGCGCCCGAAGGCGCTGGTATGCCCGGTTTGGCCGCCGGATCAGCGGCCAATGGGACCGCTAGCTCGCGAGACTACGCCTCGCGCGCTAGCGGGAGTATATCGGGGCAGTTTGGCGGCGGTGAGGAGCCTCCTTTTGACCCGGGCGAAGAACCTCCCGCGTTTGATGAATACTCGGGTGGAGACTACACGAACGGAACCGGGTACCCGGAAGAAGGTCCGTATGGCTCTGGAGTGCCTTCTGAATACAGCGCTCCCGCGGGTTACGAATCGGGTTACGGTACACCGCCGTCGGATATGGCCCGGGCCGAGAAACTACTTGAGGGGTTGAACCCGCAGCAACGCGCCGCCGTCGTCCATTCGGGAGGCCCACTTCTGGTGGTAGCCGGTGCAGGCTCAGGGAAAACGCGTGTGCTCACTACACGTATCGCCTATCTCATCGCGGCGGGTCGAGCGCGGCCCAGCGAGATCCTTGCCATCACCTTCACGAATAAGGCGGCGAAGGAGATGCGCGAGCGTTTGGAACAGATGCTCGGCGGCGTGGCGCGCACAATGTGGATCTCCACCTTCCACTCGGCATGCGTGCGGATTTTGCGGGCGGAGCATAAGACACTCGGGATGCGCTCGTCCTTCACCATTTATGACCAGACAGACGCGCAGCGGCTTATGAACATGGTGTGCCGCGAGAACCATGTGGATGTGAGGGCCTATCCGCCCAAGACTCTCTCGCGGCAGGTCTCGGACCTCAAGAATGATCTTGTTACCCCGAGTCAGGCGGCGGATCGGGCGGAGGATCAGGCCTCCACGGTGTTGGCGGAGGCCTACTCGGCTTACCAGAGGCGATTGCGCGAGGCCAACGCGATGGACTTCGACGATCTCATCATGTCCACCGTCCAGTTACTCACCGCCAATCCGGATCTTGCTGAGCACTACCGGCGGCGTTTCCGCCACATCCTTGTGGACGAGTACCAGGACACGAACACCGCCCAATATCGGCTCGTCAAGATTCTCACCGGGCCGGAGGACGATCCGATTCATGGCGAATTGACCGTGGTGGGTGACGCGGACCAGTCGATTTACGCTTTCCGTGGTGCAACGATCCGCAATATTGAGGACTTCGAGAAGGATTATCCGAAGGCTAAATCAATCCTGCTGGAGCAGAACTATCGCTCCACACAGTCGATTCTCTCGGCCGCCAACTCGGTGATCTCTCATAATCCAAAACGGCGCGCTAAGAACCTGTGGACCGATCAGGGCGCGGGGGAGAAGCTCGTTGGTTATGTCGCCGATTCTGAAGCGGACGAGTCCAACTTCGTCGTGGAGGAAATTGACAACCTGCGCGATACAGCGGGATATAAATATGGAGATATTGCTGTCTTTTACCGCACGAACGCCCAGTCCCGTGCTGTCGAGGACATGTTTGTTCGCTCCGGTATTCCTTACCGGGTGATTGGCGGAACACGATTCTACGAGCGGCGTGAAATCAAGGATGCGATGGCATACTTGCATGCCGTGGCAAATCCTGATGACACGGTCTCGATCCGCCGCGTCCTCAATATGCCTAAGCGCGGGCTAGGGGACAAGGCCGAAGAGGCTGTGGGGCTACATGCTGCCCGCTATGGGGTGTCGTTTGGTGCGGCGCTGTCGGACGTGGCCCATCCGGTCGAGGCCGCTGCTGCCGGGCGCGGCGAGGTTCTGGGGCTCACTCCGCGGGCACGAAAGTCCATGACGGGTTTTGTCGAGATGCTGGAGAAGGCGAGGGAACTGGCCGGTGAGGGTGCTGGCCCCGCAGAGGTCCTTGACGAGTTGCTGGACGCCGCCGGTTACCTGGAGATGCTGCGGGCCTCGAAGGATCCGCAGGATGAGTCCCGTTTAGAAAACCTCGCGGAGTTGCACTCGGTGGCGGCCGAGTTCCGAGTACTCAATCCCGAGGGGACGCTTGAGGAGTGGCTCGATCAGGTCTCGCTGGTCTCTGATTCAGATCAGCTCGCCGAAGGGGACGACGGCGAAGGAGAGGTCACCCTCATGACTATCCACACCGCCAAAGGTCTCGAATTCCCGGTGGTCTTTGTGACGGGCCTGGAGGACGGCACGTTCCCCCATATGCGTTCCCTCGGTGACCCGAAGGAACTAGCTGAGGAGAGGCGCCTTGCCTATGTGGCGCTGACCCGCGCCCGCCAGCGGCTGTACATCACACGGGCCGCCACCCGCTCCGGCTGGGGTGTTCCCCAAGAGTTCCCTGCTTCCCGCTTCCTCGAAGAGATTCCGCGGGAGCTTGTCGATTGGCGCCGCGAACAGTCGAGTCACGAGGTGCTCCGTGGCTCGTGGGACGATAGCACCGCGCAGTTCGGCGGAGGACGCTATGGCGGATCGGGCTACGGCGGTGGTTCACGCGGCTCCAGCTACTCTTCCCGAGGATTTTCGTCTGATTCGAATGATTCATGGGATCGTTCGGGATCGTACGGCCGCGGACGCAAGGGCGGTTGGGCCGACGATACCGATGGTCCGGTACTGGGAACTGGCCGTGGTTTCGTTCCGGGCAAGCTCGGGGCGAGTACCGCGAGTGAAACTGGCGGAGCGAGTGCGCCTGAAAAATCGGCGCAGACTGTCGCTGAAGGATCCGCCGGAGCCGTTCAAGAAACGGAGGTGGTGGCGTCGTCGTCGCACAATACGAGGGATCTGGTTACCCAGGGCCTTTCTGTCGGCGACTCGGTTCGTCACAAGAGCTTCGGAACCGGAACGGTGCTTTCCTTTGAGGGAAGTGGAAAATCGACGGTGGCGAAGGTACGTTTCCGCTCCGGGACCACTAAGCGGCTCATGCTCCGTTTTGCTCCTTTGGAGAAGGCATAGGTGGGGTGTCGACGTCATGAGCCGTGGCTCTGCCGTCTGGACGGGGGCATCCAGCCCATTTTCCACGCCTTTTCCTGTTCCTCCCCTTCTGTTGGTTTCCATCAAGTAAACGGCGTGTAAGGGCCATGTTGAGATTTGCGAGTTTTCCAGAAAACGGGCGAATATGGGCGTGATATCGCCGAAGTCTTGGGTAGACTCGATATATCTTGACGTCGAGATTTTCGACAGCAGAAAGGACACCACGAGTGGATCTTTACGAGTACCAAGCTCGTGACCTTTTCGAGAAGCATGGAGTTCCCGTTCTTCCCGGAATCGTCGCAACTACACCAGAAGAAGCGGAGCAGGCGGCGATTGACCTCGGGGGTCGCCTCGTCGTTGTGGGGCAGAGCCCGCAGGCAACTTCCTCATCCTCCGAATCGCAAACGAGTTCGCGTTCGTCGGATTTCGTCGTTGTGAAGGCCCAGGTGAAAACCGGAGGTCGCGGCAAGGCGGGTGGCGTGAAGCTGGCCCGCAGCCCGCAGGAAGCCCGTGAGGCTGCCGAAGCGATTCTAGGTATGGACATCAAGGGCCACACGGTCCACCGCGTGTTGATCGCGGCCGGAGCAGACATCGCACGCGAGTTCTACTTTTCTCTGCTGCTGGACCGTGCTGAGCGGCGTTACCTCGCCATGTGCTCGGTGGAAGGCGGCATGGAGATCGAGCAGCTCGCGGCTGAGCGTCCCGAAGCTCTCGCGAGGGTCGCTGTGGATCCGCTGGTAGGAATTGATCGTGCCAAGGCGGAGGAAATCGTCGCCAAGGCGGGTTTCGAACCGGAGATTGGCGCCAAGGTAGTTCCCGTCATCGAGAAACTCTGGGATGTCTATCGGCTCGAAGATGCCACACTCGTAGAGGTGAATCCGTTGGTTCTCACCGGCGAGGGCGAGATCATCGCGCTTGACGGCAAGGTCAGCCTCGATGGCAACGCGGACTTCCGCCACCCCGACCATGAGGCGCTGGTGGACAAGGCCAGCGAGGATCCGCTCGAAGCGCAGGCGAAGGCGCTCGGCCTCAACTACGTCAAGCTGCGGGGCGAGGTGGGCGTCATCGGTAACGGTGCCGGTCTCGTGATGTCCACGCTCGACGTCGTCGCCTATGCGGGTGAGGAGTACGGTGTTGGTCCCGCCAACTTCCTGGACATCGGCGGCGGCGCGTCTGCCGAAGTGATGTCCAACGGGCTTGGCGTCATCCTGTCCGATCCGGAAGTGCGTTCCGTGTTCGTCAACGTCTTTGGTGGAATCACCGCATGTGACCAGGTGGCGGGTGGAATTGTGGGCGCTCTCGAGCTGCTGGGCGAGAAGGCAACCAAGCCGATCGTCGTTCGCCTCGACGGTAATGCCGTAGAAGAAGGCCGCAGGATTCTGGCAGAGGCCAACCATCCGCTCGTCATCACAGTCGAAACGATGGACGAGGCCGCGGCGATGGCAGCAAAGCTCGCGGCTGGAGTAGCAATTGACGGACCGCTGGATGCAGTGGACGCCGAGGAAGGAAACTGAGAATGTCGATTTTTCTCAACTCGCAGTCCAAGGTCATCGTTCAGGGCATGACCGGTTCTGAGGGGCAGAAGCACACGCGTCGCATGCTGGGCTCCGGCACCAACATCGTGGGCGGTGTCAATCCTCGCAAGGCGGGTACCTCCGTTGACTTTGACGTGGAGCCGCTGGGTCCGGGTGCGCAGGATTTGGAGGCTGGAACGGTTTCCATCCCGGTATTCGGTACGGTGGCCGAGGCCAAGGAAGCCACGGGTGCCAACGTGTCCGTCATCTTCGTGCCCCCGGCTTTCACCAAGAACGCGGTGATTGAGGCGGTGGACGCCGATATGGACCTCGTCGTCATCATCACCGAAGGTGTGCCCGTAGCCGACTCCTCTCAGTTCTACTCTTACGCCGCCCAGAAGGGCGTGCGCCTGGTGGGCCCGAACTGCCCCGGAATTATTACCCCCGGCCAGTCGAACGTGGGCATTACCCCCGCGGATATCACCGGCCCCGGGCGCATTGGTCTGGTGTCGAAGTCTGGCACGCTGACCTACCAGATGATGTACGAACTCAAGGACATCGGCTTCACCACCTGCCTGGGCATCGGTGGCGATCCCGTCATTGGCACCACGCATATTGATGCGCTGGAGGCCTTCGAAGCCGATCCCGAGACGGAGCTCATCGTCATGATTGGCGAGATTGGCGGCGACGCCGAAGAGCGCGCGGCCGCCTACATCGCCGAGCACGTCACCAAGCCCGTTGTGGGATACGTTGCGGGATTCACGGCACCCGAAGGCAAGACGATGGGGCACGCCGGAGCCATTGTGTCCGGTTCCTCCGGTACCGCTGCAGCCAAGCAGAAGGCCTTGGAGGCGGTGGGCGTGCGCGTTGGTCGCACCCCCAGCCAGACCGCCGCGATCGCTCGCGAGTTGCTCGCGGGGAAGTAGTGGGGAAGTAGTTGCGGCTCGGAGGGTGCGTGGTAGGTCATGGCCTACTGCGCACCCTCCAGGTTGCCTGGAACGATCACTCGGAAGATGACTATCCGAAGAATTGATCCTCCAGGAAAGAATTGAGTTTCTGGGAAAGGATTGAGCCCGCGGA
>JBDIAV010000039.1:0-25458 GCA_039812645.1 Actinomycetaceae bacterium | reverse complement strand
AGTGCCGATCGGGGTAGTCGGTGGGCTGAGACTATTCCACCCCGAGCGCGGCGACAAGCTGGTGACGGATCACAAGCTTCGGTAGCTGGCCGACGAGCCGCGTAACCTCGCGCCCACTCAGAGCATCGCCCTCGAGCAGGACCATTATCGGTACGAAATCAATCGATTCAAGAAGTTCCGCGGAGACCGTGGGTGGGGCGGCGTTCAGTTGCTGGTTGGTTTCTTCTTCGTCAAGGTCGACGACGACGCCCGTCAACTCCAGTTCCGGGTGAAGCCGGGTGAGATCGCGAATGGTTTCCTCGAAGATTGTGATCATTGGGACTGCGGGAGCACACCATTGAGCTGTAAAGAAGACAAGGGTGTGTGACTCAGCCACGGCGGGCTTCTTTCACCTTGTCTCTCGCAGTTTCATGGAGAGTAGTGGGGGTGGCGGCGAGAACTCGCGTCATAATTTTCTCAAGGAAGGCTCCCGCCCGCAGACTCTCGGGTACAAAACCCTCTTGAATTTTCACCGGTGGAAGCTGGGAGAGCGCGGCATCGACGTCAACACCCTCGTCGAAGTTAAAGGTGTCCTGCCATTCGACATCCGGCTCATCCAAAGCAGGCTGAGATGGAAGGTTGAACATGTCGAAAGGCTCGGCGTAGCTACCTGTGAGTGAACTTTCGGTGCCGGCGTTCTCGGCGTCGCTTTTCACTACGATTCCTTGTTCGGCCGTATTACGTGGCTCAATCGTGCTATTCTGCTCAGTTACGACCAGGAGAGGCTCTTCGCCATCCGACTCATCGGACGCGTCGCTGACGCCCACAACGTGGTTGCCATATTCGATGGGCAAGAGGCAGGTAGCGTGGTAAGCATCGTCCTCCTCGCCTAGCTTGTGGAGGAGATCGGCGATGAACTCCGCTGTACGGGATTCCTGGGTAAATGCGGTGGAACGGATCCCAAAGAAAAAGCCAAGGGCTGCCATGGGATGGCGTAGTCTCAGATTCTTGGCGTCTCCGTAAGCTTCTTCGATACGGTTTTGGGCATTCTTGCCGAAACTGGAGTCCATACGTTTCGTGCTAATGAGAATTTCTGGCCCGGTGGACCAGTTCGACATGACAACGTCGACTTGCTTGCGATAGTTCTTCCCCAAAATGAGCGCCTGTGATGGGGCCACGCCGGTGGGTGAGGTGGTGAGAATACGTTGAAGGAGGGCCTTTCGCTCGGGCGAAGGAAGTGACTGCAAGAGGCTGGCAACGGGACCAGGGAGAACCCGTGGTGCAGTGGCCCGCGGCCACGTTGAATCCTCATCGAATCCGGCACGGCGCAGCTCATAGGAAAGCCACACGTCGAGGGCGAGAGCAGGAACACCCGTGGTGGTGGAGGCGTCCAAGTACAGGGGAACACCGAGCAGTTTCTCGAGGGTGGCAAAGTCTGGGTGGTAGGTGAGGGCGCCGTCGTCGTTTACAGACCATGGGTTGCTGTAATGGCCACCGGGGGATGCAAGTGACACAATTCGATCGAAAAAGCGCCATGCCTGCGCCTTGGTCGAGGTGGACTTAGCGGCCATTCTTGCGTCCTCTTCTCGTGCGCCTGTTCGCAATGCTCTCTCGAGCCAAACGAATGGCCTCGAGCTGCTGGGCTGGGAGTGTGCCGGTGGATCCGAAGAGAACCTCATCGACGCAGGTCACAGCTTCCAATAGTTTACCTTGAGCAAGCTTCGCAGAAACGGTAGAACGAACCGAGCGCAAAGCATCCGCTTTCTCGGTCACAAGTGCCACGGATGGCATCATCCACACGCTGGCCTCTCGTGGCTCCAGTTTGAGTATGCCTCCTCCGTAACTCCGGCCTGTAACCTCGGCGTGCAGCAGGGTAGCTGAATTGAGGCTTGCGAGGGGGAGTAACTCTCGGCCGAGTTCAGTGATGTCACCCCGTAGATAGACACCGTGAATCGAGTTGAGGTGGTGGGCCGCCGCGGAATTTGTCGTAAGGCGCGGGGTGTCCGCGTTCATGCAGGTGAGGAAGAGATCGGGTACCGCGAGTAGTGGAACCTTGTACCAGGGTGACCTCACTTTGCATTTGTACGCCTGATTGACGCCTGCGCGTTGCCCGGCCTCTACGTACTCCGCTGCCGCTCGTGAGAGTGGCTCTTTTGGATAGAACAGCCAGGTTGATTTCCCCGCCCGACTGAGGGCAGCAAGGCCAGAAGGGGACAACTCGAGACCTCTCAAATGGCTGGAACCGGGTGGGCTAACGCGAACGAGGTCGCGGCGAGACAATCCGAGCTCTTTGACGCGTGCTGGAGAGAGGGCGAAATACTGGTTGCCACCTGTCACGGCCCCGAGCTTGGTATTCCCCCAGTCGGAGAGGGAGTTAAAGAGTCCGCGATCAATAAGCGTGGACAGCGTAGCCTGAGCTTCCGGCTCGACGAGCAATCCCGTCCACTTCTCTGTGGGATCGGAGGGCGCCCAGTGAAGCGGGGCAACATCGTCATCTAGGTGGGCCTCGTCCGGAACCTGACGGATAATGGCGGAATCGGTGCGCCCACCATAATTGCTCGCCATGAGAAGGACGACGTCCGCCTCGGCATCCGGGAATACCTGGTGCTCAAACATGATGAGTTCGACACCGCCAAAATGCTCAAAGAGGAATCGGCGTACCGGCCCGGCGTAGTTCACGCTGAGAAGTTCCGCGGGGAGAACGAAAGCGAGCCTGCCGCCAGGGACAAGGAACTGGCTTGCATGAATGACGAATGCCGCCCAACTGGACGCCAATGCGGTGAGTGACACGCCAGCGCGCAATGCTGCTTCGCGTGCGCGAGTGCGAGCAATACCCGTAAAGCCCTGGTAGCGGATGTAAGGAGGATTACCCACAATGGCATCGAAACGCGATGAAGGCGCAATATTAAAGAAATCATCAACGGTGACGTGGGCTGTTCCACCCGCTGCCGCAACGGCTTCGCGGGCTGCCATGGCGGTAGGTTCGTGAATATCGACGCCATGAACGTGAGGAACGTACTCGGTTCCGGAGGCACTCGAGGCATCTAAGAGAGCTGGGGGGACCGTGGCCTCTGAGGGAACTATGGGAGCGATTGCAGGTGAAGCTTCTGCCGCAACTTCTGCAGCCTCGACAGTGGGCGCCCCCACTGAAGCACCGACGTTGCTCCCTATCTCCGCGCTCGACAGTTCCGCAAGACGATGAGTGGCGGGCAAAAGGAACGCGGCATCGCCACACGAAGGGTCCATAATCCGATCTCGGGCGTTGCGTACAGCCCAGCGCACCATAAATTCAGCAATTGGGGCAGGAGTAAAGAAGGCGCCACGCGCCTTCCGGTCCTGTGCCCATACCGCTGGCACACTGCTCAAAGCTGCTCCCGATGTCATACGCCTATCATTCCATGGCCCTCCGACATGTTCTGCACGCGTCTCTTTCTGGTCCTCCCAAAGTTCACCGCGCGAGTTCACCGCGCGAGTTTGAAATTTGTGGCGGTGAGAGCAGGGTGAGCGCCAATAATGGCACACACCCTGCTCTCACCGCCACGTAGTTACGAAGACTCGTCAGTCTTTTTCGGCCGTCCCGGCCGCCGCAGTGGAGCGGGCTTGGGATCGCGTCCGGCGTCTTTAAGCGCCTGCCGAAGGACAACCTCGATCTGAGCATTCACTGAACGCAGGTTATCGGCCGCCCACTTAGACATTGCCTCGTGGACGGCCGGATCCAGCCGGAGCAGCATTTGCTTGCGCGCCTGTTTGCGTGCTTGCCTGTGCTCCGACTGGCCTGGCTCGTGCGGTGGTGTTGTGTCAGTCATTCGCGAATCAACTCACGAGTACAGCGATCCCGTGTTGATCACCGGGGTGGTCGCGTGATCGGAGGTGAGGACAACGAGGAGGTTCGAGACCATCTGGGCGCGACGTTCGTCGTCGAGAACGACGACGTCCTCTTCCTCCAGCCTCGTGAGTGCCTGCTGAACCATCGACACGGCGCCTTCCACAATCTGCTCGCGAGCGGCGATGATGGCGCCTGCCTGCTGGCGTTGCAGCATGGCCTGGGCGATCTCAGGGGCGTAGGCGAGGGAGGAGATGCGAACCTCGATGATCTCGAGGCCAGCGAGAGAGACGCGCTCGGCAACCTCGGCTGCCAGCTCTGCGGAGACAATGTCGGTGCCGCCGCGTAGCGAGGTCTCGCCAGGGCCGGGCTCATCGTAGGGATGGGTGGTAGCGACGTGACGCAGTGCCGCCTCCGACTGAGTTTTGATGAACTCCTGATAATCCTCGACGGCGAAGACGGCGCGAGCGGTATCCGATACCTGCCACACGACAATTGCGGCGATATTGACGGGGTTGCCGTCCGAATCGTTGACCTTGAGCTCGTGGGTTTCAAAGTTGTGGACTTTGACGGACACCTTCTTGCCGGTGCTTAGCGGCTGGACGAGCACCAGACCCGTGTTGCGCACTGTCCCGATGTAGCCGCCGAAGAACTGGCGGACCGATGTCATGCCCGGCGAGACGATAGTGATACTTGTGGCTGCGAGGACTGATACCAGTATGGCGATAATTCCTAGGACGAGCTGGGCCACGCCGCCGTCGTTGTTATCTAGCGCGATGCCTCCGATAACTACTCCATACACCCCGGCAGCAAAGAGCAGCAGGACGAGAATGGCAACGCCGAAAGCTGCTCCGCTACCGCCGGAGAATGCCTTGCTTTCGTTGACGTCGACGCGAATCCCCTGGTGGCCGACCGGTTCATGTGACGTGATGGGAACGTCATCGGCGGTGGTCTGTGGCTCGGGTGCCATGGTTCCTCCCTTGGGTCTAGGTGCTGCGTGTGGCGCTGTCGGCGACAGCACATGAGAGCAGTCCGTTGTAAAGTCCTTCTAAACTGATATCAATATGATATCAGTTTATTTCGTCAAAGGAAGAGACGATGTCACGAGCAAGCGGGGAGCCCTGCCCGTGACTCCCGGCGCCCTCGTAACTCCTGCAATTCTCGGTAACCTTAGCCACCCGAACGGAATCACCCCTAGCCGCCGAACACCGCCCACAACCGCCCGAACGACAGAAAATAACGGGGCCCGCAGGAATCAACGAATTCCTGCGGGCCCCGTCGCTAAAAGAGAGAATCAGCCTTCGAGCGACTCAAGGTAGCTCTGCGCGTCGAGCGCGGCCTTGCAGCCTGTGCCAGCAGCGGTAATAGCTTGGCGATACACATGATCCACCACATCGCCGCATGCAAAGACGCCCGCGACATTGGTACGGGTGGAGGGCTCATTCACAAGCACGTAACCGTTTTCATCCAGCTCCACTTGAGCAGCCACAACGCCGGAGCGCGGCGCGTGGCCGATCGCCACGAACAGGCCCTCGGCAGGCAGCTCGGAGCGCTCGCCCGTCACCGTATCTTCCAAGGTCACGCTTTCCAGCTTTCCCTCGCCAGCCAGGTCTACCACGCGCGAGTTCCAGTGCATGACGATCTTCTCGTCGGCCATCATGCGGTCAGCCATGATCTTGGAGGCGCGCAGCTCGTCACGGCGGTGCACCACGTGCACCGTGGAGCCGAAGCGCGTCAAGAAAAGTGCCTCGGTAGCTGCGGAATCGCCGCCGCCCACTACCACGATCTCCTTGTCCTTGAAGAAGAACCCATCGCAGGTGGCGCAGTAAGAGACACCCTTGCCCGAGTATTCCTTCTCATTTTCAAGACCAAGCTTCTTGTATTCGGAGCCGAGCGCGAGAATGACGGATTTGGCCCGATATGTCGCGGATTCGGTCCGCACAGTCTTGATGTCACCCTCGAGATCGAGCTCGACGGCGTCCTCATACTCGACCGTGGCACCGAACTTCTCGGCCTGGGCCTGCATCTTGTCCATGAGATCCGGGCCCATGACACCCTCGGGGAAGCCCGGGAAGTTCTCGACCTCGGTGGTGTTCATGAGCGCGCCGCCAGCCTCGAGAGTTCCGGCGAGGACAAGCGGCTCGAGTCCGGCGCGCGCCGTGTAAACTGCCGCGGTCCAGCCTGCGGGCCCAGATCCGACGACGACGACGTCGTGCACCTTCGCGTCCACCACCTCATCTGCGGGGGCCGTGGCCACCTCAACACTGGGGATCGCAAGGTTGATGAATCCTTCGCTCATTACGTACCTTTCCTTGGGTATCTGCCACTGGTAGGAACGCCGAGCCCCCACCTAGGTATTCCCGGCGGGGGCTCAGCCGTCTAGTTCTGAGTGCTATCGCACGCGTCTCGTGGGGTGGTTCACCGAACCTCGATCTCCAGAAGTTCGATGCGGTTCTCGCCTGCACCGTTTACTGGTAGCTGGTTAAACCAAATGATGATGGTGGAGGTGCGGACTGGCTCTGCGGCCTTGAGAACCGTCTCGGAGCTCATGGCGCTCTCAGCGACGAGGTCTCCACCGCTCGGCGCGCTTGCGTCCGTATTACGCCACTGCACATTACCGCCGTTGGCGGCAACGTTAAGAACAACTTCGGAGACATCGGCCTCGGCGGCCAGCTCGATCTCGAGGCCAACCCCATCTTTGCCAGCGAAGTTGGAATCGCCATACCACCACGAACTCCATCCCGTCCCGGTGTTGCCGTCCCAAGCGTAGGGCAGACCGCCGGGAGAGTCTTCGTCCGAGGTATCGGCTTGAGGGTTGAGCAAAGTGACGCTGGAGATTGCCGGTGGCTCTGCCGGAGGGGCGGCTGAGGGCTGAGCTGCAGCTCCATCCGGGGCAGTCGTAGGGGTTGCGGTGATGACCGGCTTACGGAGTTCGGGCTCGGTGGTAGGCCGGAAAAGATTGCCAACAGACCAAATAAGCCCCACAGCAACGAGAATCGCAGCCCCAAGAGTGATGACCTTGGATGGGTTGTACTGCTTTTCAGGTTCGCTGTTTTCTTCGGGCTTGACTGCCGGTGCAGATGCCCCTAACTCTTCAAAGGTATGCACGCTTGGCTCCCCGTGTGGCCGCGCCGGAGTGACGGATGGTGCAGCGGCCGGCGAACCACTCTGCTCCGCGGCTGCCGCGAATACCGATGTCCTTGTGACAGCCTCAATGGGTGGTGTTAACGCAGCATCGGTTTCATCAACCACTGCGGGCTCGTCCGAAACCTCGGAATCACCCGGAATCGTAACGGGCACGATATCAGCCGTGCCTTCGGGATCGTCGGCAACCTCAGGAGTTTCACTTTCGACGACGGCGTCCTCCTCGGCATCTCCGTGTTCGCTAGAAACGGTATCTTCCGTGACGTCGTCGTCGCCTGAAGGGGCCCACTGTGGCGTGAAGAAAGTGTTGTTGGCGCTTGCGGCGGCCAATCCGGCGGCAAACCCCGCGCTGATTTCGGGCTTGAGGGTTTGGGCGGGAACCTCCGGGGCGTCGGGGTCAACGACTGCCTTCATGACGGCGGTTCCACTCAATTTTTCCGTGGACTCGAATGCGGATTCTTCTGGCGCAGCTGGTTCGTCGGGAGAGTCAGGAACAGCGGGAGAAGACGATTCCGTGGGGGAATGAGGAACGGCAGCAGTGTCCTCGAGGGATGCCCCTCCGAGCGGTGCCGTGATCTTGGGGAAGACTGCTCGCACCGTAGGGTCCGCGTTGGGTCCAACGCGAATTGGATCGTCGGAACTGGCAGGGGAGGAAACTGTTCCCCGGAGAAGGTCATCAAATGATGCCTCGTCGGATTGAGGGTCTGCCGACGGCGAATCGTCATCCGTGGGTTCGTCCGCTTCTGTTTCGTCAGCCTCTTTGTCAGCCTCAGCCGTCTTAGCAGCCTCGCTCGTCTCAGTAACCCCGGTAACTTCCCCGATGGGGGATTCGTCGGCAGGGTCGGCACTTTCCGGAGTGTCTGCGCTTTTGCTACCGGGCGGAATTGTCACGGGGTATACGGCGGTGTCGCTCCCGGAATTTTCGGGTTCTTCAGATTCAGATGCCACAGGACTCGCCTCGAGATTATGGAAATCTGCGGGATTAACGGCGCCCCACGGGGTGAGAGCGTGCGCGAGATCGCTGATGCGCGAGATTCCATATCCGTCACGTTCACGCTCCAGAGCATGGCGCAGGCCTTCGGGGAGATCCTGGCGAGCGAGGGCCGTTTCGAACGCGGACGTCAGTTCGTCGTCGTTACCGGTGACATTCTCGAATGGTTGACCGGTAAGAAGTGCCGAAGTGAGAGCAAGTAGCTGGCGAACTTCCCGGCGGTCAGCCTGGACGGGGGTGAGATCCTCGGTCGATGAATCGAGAGCAGCCGTGACGCCCACACCATCTACGTGGAGATCACCGGAGGGGGTGATCCACACAAAATCCGGGCTGATATGGAGATGACGCAACCCCCGCTGGCGGGCGGCACTCAAAGATTCGGCGATGGTCCCGGTGAGGGCCACCGCTTGAGCGGCGCCCAGAGGGGTTCCATCGATGAAGCTCGAGAGGCGCTGGCCCGCGGGAATTTCACTCGCAACAAAGGGTGTATCTGCTGAATCATCAGCGGACAGAATATGTACCACGTGTGGATCGTCGACCAGCGCTGTCCGCCGTGCCGCGTCTACAACAGCCTGTTTACTCGGTAGGTCGGGGTGGAGAACCAGCACACGAACCTCACGGCCAAGCAACTTGTCTGTCGCTGCCCATAACTGCGTCCCAGGTTGAGGAAGCTGTTCCTCGTAGGGTTTGGTGAGCTGGTAGCGGCCGGCAAGGTATTGGCCACTATGCACAATTGGGTCCACTGCACGTCCTCCAGAAAGAATCAGGATGTGGGCGCTCGGAATACGAGTATCCACGTGAGCGTCATTCTATCTTCCTCAACCGTCTGAGAGGCATCCTCCCAGTATGAAAATAACTAGTGTTGGCGAATTAATGTCAGTGACTATTCGACGGCGTCGCTGTCATCTTTCTGAGGAGTGGGCGCCCCACCCCGGCGCTCGCGGTCTGCCTTTGCGAACTCTGCTGGATCTACGGGAGCATGCTGCTTGCCTCGGCGCAGCGACTTGACCACGCCGAAGAGCAGGATCGCCCCAAAAAATCCGGCGATAATCACGGTGCCAAGATTCTCCCAATCGGCACGCACTCGAATTTCTAAAGTCTGAGCCGAACCGATCTCGTTTCCTGACGAATCGAGAATCCGAATGAAGGTCTGGATATTTCCTGACCCGCGTGCCTCAACCGGAATAGAAACGGTGCTGGACTGCCGAGCCTGAAGCGTGACCGTGACAGGGTTGGTTTGTTTGAGGCGATTATCGTAACTGTCTAGCTGGATGACGATATCGACAGGAACCGGCAAGCTGTTGGAGAGGTGGACGGGAAGTTCCGTCGCTTGAGAGATGATATTGATGGTCGACGACGGCAGCACCCGCAGTTTTGAGAGCATCGATTCCGCAGTACGAGAAATATCTGAGACTTGCCCGTTTCGGCCAGAAGTATCCGAGCGCCAGGCCAGTGATTGTGCCCGCCAGATAGCGTCGTACGTAGGGGTGGTCAGCGTGGAAGGTGACGAAGAGAGGTTGGCATACCTAGTGACGGTTGCGGCAGCTTCGTCAAGTTCGGTCAGTTGGCCGTGACTTATTCCTCCCTTGGACGAGCTCGTGGTGGCAAGCTGCTCGCGAACAATGGTGGTGGGTTCGAGCTTGAGCATGTCGGAGACTGTTGTGGGAGTAACCCACGGGGCCGCCATGAGTGCGGTGAGTGTTGCCTGGACGTTCGCCGTATCGGCGTCGCCTTCTCCGAAAGTGTCAAGTCCCGCGCGGTCGAGCGCGAGAAGCATGGCTCGGGGATCGTTCGGGAGTTCAAGATAGGTGACTGCCGAGAGCGCCAGCACGAGCTGCTGGGAGTCAAGAGGGTCCAGCTGTGCGACGATATCCGAGCTGTGCCCGCTGCCAGGTTCTGCATCGCCGCTGCTCAGAGCACCTGCCAAGGCACTGGAAGTTGTTGAATCGACTGTTAATGCGGAAATGTAGGGTTCGGTGTTGGTATCCAGTGGTTGCCCGGCCGCGTCGACGTCGAGGAGGATATCCGTCCGTGCTGAAGCTGTGGCCGTCCGGAATTCTGTCTGAGGGATTTCAGTGTCTGGCAAGATCACCGCGGTAACACCGGTTGAGTTCAGCGCCGCGACTGTTCGCTGATCGGTGTCGGCGGGCAGAAGGGAAATGTCGGTGCGGGGTTGTCTGCTCTGGGTGGCCGCGATGTCTTCGGAGGCAAACTGTGCGCTCTGAAGGTAACCGGGTGCGCCCCCGCGGACGAGTGCCTGCGCGTCGACGTCGTGCATCGGGGTGAAGATCAACTCCGTGTTCGCCTGTCCGACGAAAGAGTCCACGGCAAGCTGGAAAGAAGCCGACGAATTCGTTTCGGCGCTGCCGGTTGCTTCACCTACGGTTGGATCACTGAGATAACTAGGGTCGACGACGGCCGTTACCCCCGGAATTTGGTATCCCTCTAGTAGCTGTGCCGAAGGGTCCGCAGAGGCTTCCGGTGCCGTTGTAGGCGTGGCCGCTTCTGGGGGAACCTCTTGGTCGGAAGGAGAGTCACTGGGAGTTGGCGTGGACGCATCTGTCGCGTCCGGGGGGCCTGGCTGCAGGCTCTCGAAAAGCGTCGACAGGGAGGGATATCCGGAAAGTTCCGCGGAATCTTTCGTGATGGGAATAACTACGCCGGTCGGCATGGGAGTGAGGTCAACACCCGGGGCCACCACAACGAAGGAACGGTCGGTGAGATCGGTGCCATCCTCCAAAATAACCTCAATCTCGACACCTCGCGGACCCCATTCCCCGAAGGAATCCTGCCAGTTGAGTTCGTCGCGAGGGATAGTGAAATCAACGGTGATGCTCTGCTCTGCTGGAACACTGCCGACGGAATCGCGGACGCTCAGTTGTGAAAGTGCCGTGGACCCTCCGTCAAGGAACTGAAGCACGCCGTTCCGTGTATCAGGAACCCAATCCTGGCCCAAGAGGGAGGCACTCGAAATGGGGAGCGGTTTCTTCGTCGGGTTTGAAATGACGGCCTGAACCTTGAGGTCAGCACCCGATTTCAGCAATGGCTCCCCCACGGAGGTAATGCGGACGTTAGGCTCTGTGCCGAGATCAAAGGTGAGCGATGTGGGATCCGGCGAGGGGGCCGTGGAGGCTGGCGCGCTCGTTGAGGGACTTGCTGACGCGGTTGGTGGGGGTGACGGGGTTGCCGTGGTGCTCAATGCGCTGGCTGCGGGGGGAAGGACACCGGTGAGAACAGATGTGGCTGCGAGACCAGCAAGCAGGCGACGGCGTAGGTGGTGGGCCACGTTACTCATCTCCCCGGAGGATCTCGCGGGCAAGCGCGACGATACGACGCTCGTTTGGATAGGCCAGGCGTGATGAGACGCGGTCAAGGCGCACCCACTCGACCTTCTCGGCTTCACGGTCCGGGTCATTCTCAATGGTCAGCTCACCATAGAGAGCCTCGAGGAGAAAATGATGGACGACCTTGTGAACACGGCGGTCTGTGCCGGAGAACCAGTAGTCGATAGAAGCGAGGTGGCGCAGGACACGACCGGTGATTCCCGTCTCTTCCGAAATCTCACGGATGGCCGCTTCTTCCGCCGTTTCGTCGCCCTCAAGGTGACCCTTCGGCAGGCACCATTCAAGGCGGCCACCACGATTCCTACGAGCGATGACCACGGCATAGGCGTGGCCGTTCTTTACGGAAACAACGATGCCACCAGCACTTGTCTCATTAACAACCGGCAGCGAATGGCGCCGAGCAGCCGCCTGATGGGCGGCCGCGGCACGCCTCCAGGGCTGATGCCTGCCAAAAGGCGAAGGCAAGGGAGCTTCTCTCGACATACTTCACACTGTAGTAATTACGTGCCATCTCACGTGCTCAAGAGGGTTCGAACATGGCACCCTTAGAGGGTGTCACATCAGGATCTGAGTAATGAAACGGTACGAGGGGCGGCAATGACGGAGGAGAATCGACGGGCTCGCTTGCTGCTTCAAGGCCAGAAAACCCTCGGGAGTCTCCCGGGCGTCATTGATGAACTAGGAACCATTTTCGCAGATGCCGGGCATGAATTGGCACTTGTGGGCGGACCAGTTCGCGACGCGTTTCTTGGCCTGCCAATACATGACTTTGATTTGACCACCTCGGCGCGTCCTGACGAGACCGAAAAACTACTCGCGGGATGGGGGTCAACCACCTGGGACATTGGCCGTGAATTCGGCACTATTGGCGCCCAGCGCAGCGGAATTACCGTGGAAGTAACCACGTACCGCAGCGATTCGTACGAGATTGGATCCCGTAAACCGGAGGTCGATTTTGGCGACACTCTTGAGGGCGATCTCACGAGACGTGATTTTACAGTCAACGCGATGGCTGTTCGCCTGCCGCGGATTGAACTCGTGGATCCCTGCGGCGGGTTGAACGATTTGGTGGACGGCGTGTTGCGGACGCCAGTAACGGCGCGTCAGTCCTTTGACGATGATCCTCTGCGCATCATGCGAGCTGCACGCTTTGCCGCGCAGCTCGGGTTTGATGTCGACGTTGATGTCATGGATGCCATGGAAGAAATGGCTGGCCGCCTAGAGATCGTTTCCGCCGAGCGCGTGCGGGCAGAACTGGAGCGCCTGATGATATCGCCCGCACCCCGGCGAGGTATTGAGCTCATGGTGTACACCGGGGTTGCCGATGTGGTGTTGCCCGAGGTGGCGGTACTGCGTGACACGGTGGACGAGCATCATCGTCATAAGGACGTCTACGAGCACAGTCTGACCGTGTTGGATCAGGCGATCGCGTTGGAAGATGGGCCGGAAGTTGTTGCCGCATGGGAAGCCCGCGCTGCTGGTGGGCAGCCCGAGCTTGACGGGCGTAGGGCGTCGATTGGTGCCAATAAAGGCGATGAGCAACGTGTGGTGCCCATAAACAACCGGGATCGCGAGACCGCTGAGAAATTGGAGCAGTCTTTGACTGCCGCGGATGCCCTTGGGGGGCCGCTACCCGGCCCTGATCTCGTTCTTCGCCTGGCCGCACTGCTCCATGATATTGGCAAGCCTGCTACCCGTCGTTTTGAAAAAGATGGTTCGGTCACCTTCCGTGCCCACGACGTCATTGGTGCGCGCATGGCAGCCAAGCGTCTGCGCGCCCTGCGCTTCGACAAGCAGACTGAAAAAGATGTGGCGCGCCTCGTTGAGCTGCACCTTCGGGCCTTTGGCTTCGGTGAGCACGCGTGGACGGACTCCGCCGTGCGCCGCTTTGTACGAGACGCTGGCCCGTTGCTTTCTCGTCTCTTGCGCCTCATTCGCGCGGATATCACCTCCCAGAACCGCCGCAAGGTCAATCGCCTGCAGGCCGCCAATGATGAGCTGTCCCGTCGCATTGTTGAGATCGCCGAACAGGAAGAGCTCGATGCTATTCGCCCTGACCTAGATGGCCAGGAAATCATGGACATCCTTGGTATCAAGCCGGGTCGCGAGGTGGGAGCCGCGCGTAACTTCCTTCTCGAGCTGCGTCTCGACGAAGGTCCGCTTGGTTATGACGAGGCCGTTTCTCGTCTCCTCACCTGGTGGGCTGAGCGGACCGGTGGTGAGGTTGCGACAACCGGGGAGAAAGAAGCCGACAAGTGAGGCTCATTGACGATCTGAAGACCCTCTCGGTCAACGCGGGGTTCCGCAAACTGCTTGGTGTGCGGCTCGTGTCGCAATCGGGCGACGGCATGTTCCAGGCGGGCATGGCATCGCTCTTCTTCTTCCGACCCGAGGCCATGACGGATGCGGCCGGGGTAGCGGCGGCGCTTGTTGTTATGTTGTTGCCATTTAGCATCGTTGGCCCCTTCACCGGCCCATTCCTCGACCGCTGGCGGCGGCGTCAGATTCTTGTCTACGGCAACATCCTGCGCGCCGTGCTCGTAGCCGTCACCATCGTGGCGATGGAGACACTCGGCGCGGGTTTGCCCGTGTATACGCTGGTGCTGGTGACGCTTGGTCTCTCGCGGTTCATGCTTTCCGGACTTTCGGCGGGTCTACCGATGGTGGTCGGTTCGAAGGAACGGCTGCTCGTGGCGAACTCTGTGGTGCCGACCCTCGGCGGTGTTGCCACCGGTGTGGGTGCAGCCATCGGATTCCTGCTCCGCCTGTTGTTGCCACCCGGGGCTTCTCAGCAGATGGCGTCGTTGGTTATCGCGTCGTTGCTGTATTTTGGGGCCGCCGCAGTGGCGCGTTTCCTGGCGCCGGATGAGCTTGGTCCCGAGATCCCCGATACCTCCACGAGCCTGATGAATCAGGTGAAGCAGGCCGCCGTCGACCTCGTTGATGCGGTCCGTTATCTTGCCCGTCGCGGCACGCCAGGCCTCGCGCTGTCCACGATGGCGCTGCACCGTTTCGTATATGGGATGCAGCTCATCACCATCATTCTCGCGGGCCGTAACTTGCTCGTGGACCCGAGTAACGCGGACGCCGGCCTCGCCGCCTTCGGAAGCCTCATGGGCGCCATGGTCACCGGCCACTTCGTGGCCGTCATCCTCACTCCGATCGCACATGAGCGGATTTCGCCCTCGCGCTGGATCGTGCTGTGCCTGCTGGGCGGAACAGCGGGGCAGATGCTCATTGTGTTCTCGCACCAGTGGGGCCTGTTCATGGCCGGACTGTTTATCTTTGGTATTGGGGTGCAGGGTGCGAAGATCGCCGTCGACACGATTGTCCAGTCCGACACCGCCGACGCCTATCGCGGCCGCGCCTTCTCCATCTACGATGTGCTGTTCAATGTGGCCGAATGCGTGGCGGCAGGGGTTGCGATCCTTGTACTGCCGAATATCGGCTGGTCGCGGCCGGTGCAGATTGCGCTCATTGTGTTCGTCTGGACGGTAGCGCTGGGCTACAACTACCTGGTGGGGAAGCTGGGGGACCAGCCCCGCGAGGCGTAATCCCGCCTTGTCGGAAAAGGGTCACGGAACGACGACGGCGCCACTCCCCCACGTACGGGAGCGGCGCCGTCGTCGTCCGGTGACTTATCGCTCCACGTCACCGCGGATAAAGGCTTCAACGGAAGCTCGCGCAATATCATCGGGGCGCTGCTCCATCGGCGACTTCATGAAGTACGAAGCGGCCGACAGCAGTTCCCCACCGATCCCGCGGTCCAGCCCGATCTTGGCGGCGCGCACGGCGTCGATGATGATGCCGGCCGAGTTGGGGGAATCCCACACCTCGAGCTTGTACTCCAGGGAAACCGGGGCATCGCCGAAGTTGCGGCCCTCTAGGCGGACGAAGGCCCACTTGCGGTCGTCGAGCCAGGAGACGTAATCCGAGGGCCCGATGTGCACGTTGTGCGGATCCAGTTTGTCTACCAGGTTGGACTGCACGGCGTTGGTCTTGGAGATCTTCTTCGACTCCAGGCGCTCGCGCTCCAGCATGTTCATGAAGTCCATGTTGCCGCCCACATTGAGCTGGTAGGTGCGGTCAACGGTCACCCCGCGGTCTTCGAAGAGTTTGGCGAGGACGCGGTGGGTGATGGTGGCGCCAATCTGGGACTTGATGTCGTCACCCACCACGGGAACCCCAGCCTCCTCGAACTTGTCTGACCACTCCTTCGTGGATCCGATGAACACCGGCATGGCGTTGACGAAAGCAACCTTGGCGTCGATAGCGCACTGGGCGTAGAACTTTGCGGCCTGCTCGGAGCCCACGGGCAGGTAGCTCACCAGAACGTCCACTTGCTTGTCCTTGAGGACCTTCACCACATCCACAGGCGCGGCGTCAGACTCTTCGACCTGCTGGTTGTAGTACTTGCCGAGTCCGTCGAGGGTGTGTCCACGTTCCACCGCGACCCCGGTGATCGGTACGTCGCAGAGTTTGATGGTGTTGTTCTGGGAGGCGGTGATTGCTTCGGCGAGGTCGGTGCCTACCTTCTTTGAGTCGACGTCGAACGCCGTCACGAATTCGAGATCGCGTACGTGGTAGTCGCCGAACTGGACGTGCATGAGTCCGGGGACTTTGCCCGTGGGGTCGGCATCTTTGTAGTACTCGACGCCCTGGATAAGTGAGGAGGCGCAGTTACCCACCCCGACAATTCCGACGCGGATCTTACTCATTGGTTCTCCTTGGGTTCGTGCGGTGGCCTCGATAGGCCGACTGCCCTAGTGTGCGGTGGGTGCCGCTTAGTCGCGGCCCCAACTGGCCCGTTTGCTTGCCGTTCCGCTGGCTCGCTTGCTCCAGATGGTTCCGGGAGCGACGCGTGGCCGGCGGTTGGTCCGCTCGGATTCGATCATGCGTTCCAGCCATTCGACTTCGGCGCTCACCTGGGCCAGCCCGTGGTTGGCGAGTTCAGTGATGTAGGCGTCGGAGTGGCGGAGTGCGTTCTCGGCCCAGAGGGTGAGTGCCTCGCGGCGTTCGAGCATTCGGGCGTATCGACCTTCGAGGATGCGTAGCCGGGTGGCTGAATCCGTGGAAGAGAACATCGTGAACCTTACGTCGAACGTTCCGTCTTCCCAATCACCCGGCCCGGCCGAGGACAGTTCGTTGTCCAGGTAGGCCACACCCTTCTGGGTGATGGAGTAGGTGATGCGCTTGCGGCGGGCTCCGGGGATGGTTGGATCTTCGTGGGATTCGATGTATCCAGAGTCCTCTAACCGCCGGAGTGCGGGGTAGAGGGAGCCGTAGCTGAGAGAGCGGAATGTGCCTAACGAGAGATTGAGTGCTTTGCGCAGCGCATAGCCGTGCTGCGGGCCTTGGACAAGGTGACCAAGAATCGCGAGGTTGAGGACCTGTGCTCGGGGTGTGCTGGCAGGCAATGAAGTTCCTTCGATCGATACGTTGTCACGAGGATATATCGGAAAGATATATCTGTCACGACTATTTGGTTATTCACCCTCGTCCTTCGGGTGATGAACGACGACGGCGAACTCCCCGTCACCTTGGTTCTCCGGTTGCGTCGGAGTATCCGGTGATGACCAATATGACGGACGAGTTCTTGTCATATTCTAGAGATTCTGCCAATTGGCTATCACCCGCGCGAGTGCTCAGAGGAGATATGAGTGCTCAGAAGGGGGTGCGGGATGAGCATTACATCCGGCCCTGTGGTTCAGCTAACGTAGGAACGTGGTCCCACGTGCGAAAATTGTGCGTGACGGAGAGAATCGCCCCGGAGGTGGACGTAGCCCGACTGGAACGTGGTGCAGACTGGCACCCGGGGGTATCAGTACCGCGGACGAGGAATTGAGGAGAGTAATGGCATCATCTGAAGACTCTGAGCGTGCTCAAGAGCCGCGTCAGGCGCGTGATGCCATTGCCGCGTTGGGTGCCGCTGGGCATTCGGGTGGGCAACATGGGTCGAAGGGGACCGACAACGGACACCGGGAGAGAAACGGCAAACGCCAGAGTGTCTCGCGTTCGGGCTCCTCACGTTCCAGTTCGTCTCGCGCGGTGCAACCTATCCAGGGAGATCCTCAGCCCTCGAAAGAGGCCGTGCAGCCAGAAACTTTGCAGTCCCCGCCTCGTGTGACACCCCCGCAGCCCGGTTATGTAGCGGGTAACGGCATGCCAGTGGGGTTGAAGGTTCTCCTTGTTGGCGCGCTCGCGACGATCACTTTCGCGGGTCTCAGCTACATTCAAAATATCTTTGCTCCGGCATTTTTCGCGCTCACGTTAGTGTTGACAGTGCGTCCTATCCACCGGTGGTTATTGCGCAAGGGGATGCCGGTGTGGTTCTCCGCCGTCGTCACAATCACTACCCTGGTGGGTTCGTTGCTCACGATTGTGGGCCTCATGGCGTGGTCGCTGGTGGGTTTGCCGGACGTGGTTCGGAGTTATGGTCCCAGCTTCCAGCGTATGACAAAGCAGGTGCTGGATTTTGCTGCCGAACAGGGTTTAAGTGCCGACCAGTTGACCAATGAACTACTAAGTAAGCTGGACTTTGGCCAAGCGGTGAATACACTGACGAACGTCGTCAATTCCCTGTCGTCTACCACCGCCCTTATTGCGCTGATGGCGCTCGCTTTGTTGTTCATCACGATTGATACGATGACTCTAGACATGCGTGCCAGAGTGGTGGAGAATCACGATTCGGGTTTGTTTGAAGCACTCTCGTCGTTCGAGGGTCGTGTACGTCAGTACTGGCTGGTGTCCTCGATTTTCGGTCTTATTGTTGCGGTGTTTAACTACGTGGTGCTGCGGTACCTCGATGTACCGCTTCCAGTGGCGTGGGCGCTTTTCTCATTCATCACGAATTACATTCCGAATCTGGGTTTCGTTATCGGAGTTATTCCTCCGGCGCTCATTGGGCTGCTGGATTCCGGTTGGGTCACGCTGGTGTGGGTGGTTATCGCCTACTCCCTCATCAACGCCACGATTCAGGGTGTGTTCCAACCTAAGTTCACGGGCGACGCCGTCGGCCTGTCCACTACGGTGACATTCTTGTCCTTGGTCTTTTGGACCGTTGTGGTGGGTCCGCTCGGTGCGATCCTCGCTGTACCGCTCACATTGTTTGCCAAGGCTTTGCTGATTGACTCGAGTCCGCAAACACGTTGGATGGAATCGTTCCTCATTCCCGAGGTCGAATCCAAGAAGCGGAGCGCGGACAAATATTACGATGAGGAGTCTCCTTCACCGGATACTTTCGTTGATTTCACAGCACAGAATTCTGAAGGACGTAAGCGGATTCGCCGCACATTGCACAGTGTCTCGCTACGCAAGTTGAGGGCACGGACGGAGCAGAAATAGTCATGGCAAAAACATCGAATCAAGGAGCGGCCTCGGGGGCCTCTCGTTCGGGGGGCGGTTCGTCGTCGCCGAAGAAGCGGGGTCTTCGCTGGAACTATCCGCGGCGAGGTCTGGGGCCCGTTCACCGGTGGATTCCGAGCTGGCGGTTTGTACTGGCATCGATCGCGGCGGTTTTCGTGGCTGGCGTGGCGACTTTGGGAACGCTGTATGTCACCACCGATATCCCGGAGCCGGACGAGCTGGCGCTGGCCCAGACAACGCGCGTTTACTTCTCCGACGGTGAGACGGAGATGGGGTCCTTCGCGGATATCGACCGTGAGCCCGTCGCCCTGGATACTTTGCCTGAGTATGTGGGGCAGTCGGTTATCGCCTCGGAGGATAAGTCCTTCTACTCCAACAGCGGCATCGACCTACGAGGCATCGCCCGCGCGCTTGTGAATAACGCCCGCGGCGGGGCCCAGCAGGGTGGCTCGACTCTGACTCAGCAGTACGTGGAGCGTTACTACCTTGGGACGACGACGAATTACGCCGGCAAGTTGAAAGAGGCGATTATCGCTCTCAAGATCGATAACGAGCAGACGAAGGACGAGGTTCTCGAGAACTATCTCAATACGATCTACTTCGGTCGTGGTGCGTATGGCATTGAGATGGCCGCTCAGCGGTACTTTGGTATCTCGGCTAGTGATCTCAACCTGAGTCAGGCGGCTCTGTTGACGGCCGTGATCCCGGCGCCGTCGGCATGGGATCCGGCCCAGGATCCGGAGCAGGCAGAGAGCCGTTGGCACCGAGTATTGGACAACATGGTCTCCGAGGGGTACATCTCTCAGGCGGATGCGGACGCGGCCGTGTTCCCCCCAACGAATTCCTTGGAGCGGAGCAACGCTTTTGAGGGCCCCAACGGGTATCTGCTGAGCACAGCCTCCGCCGAACTTATTGATTCGGGCGAGTTCACCGCGGATGATATCAACACGCGCGGTCTGAAGATCGTCACGACGATCGATAAGGAGAAGCAGCAGGCCGCCGTCGATGCCGTGGCCAACCTGCCGGAGGATCGTCCCGCGAACAACAAGGTGGGTATTGTTTCCACGGATCCCCGCACCGGCTCGATTTACGCGCTATATGGAGGCGCTGACTTCATGGAGCGGGAGGTGAATGCCATCACCCAGGACCGGGCACAGGCAGGATCGACGTTTAAGCCGTTCGCCCTGCTTACCTACCTCGAACAGGGCGGCAGCCTATGGGATCGCTTCCCGTCCCAGTCCCCCATGTGGTTCTACGGCTCGGTCGAGATCGTCAACTTTGATGAGTTGAGCCGTGGAAATATTAATCTTGCGACGGCGACCATGCATTCGGTGAACACCACCTACGTGACGCTGAATGACGAGATTGGGCCCGAGAATACGATGAACACGGCCATTAAGGCTGGCCTTCCTGCCGATACTCCTGGACTTGATGACTCGTTGACAAACGTGCTGGGATCTTCGTCGCCGCATCCCATCGACATGGCGCGTGCCTATGGCATGTTTGCTAATCGAGGAGTTATGCACGAGCCTTTCATCGTCAAGGAAGTGCTTGATGCTCAGGGCAACTCCATCTACAAGGGTGGCGACGCTGGCGATCGTGTCTTTGAACAGGACGATATCGATACCCTCAACTACGCGTTGCAGCAGGTTACTCAGCCAGGCGCCACCGGAGAGACGGCCGGCTATCTGGGCCGTCCGGTTGCGGGTAAGACGGGTACCTCGTCGGATACCAAGTCGGCGTGGTTTATTGGCTACATCCCCCAGATGCTCACCGTCGTGGATATGTACCAGGTCGGTGAGGACGGCAGCGAGGAAGAGCTACAAGACTTCGGCTACCAATTCATCAGTGGTGGCACCTACCCCTCGGATATTTGGCTCGATTACATGTCTGTAGCCACCGAGGGGATGGATGTGGAGGAGTTCGCTCCGCTGCCGGATGGTTCAGGTAGGCCACAGCGGGACGTCCCGGTGGCGCCTATCCAGCAGCCTACGACTCCGACGGAGATTGAGACAGCGACCCCAACTCCAAGCGCTACCGCTACTGCAACCGAGACGCCGACTCCTACGCAAACACCGACACCCACCCAGAGTGTGACGGAGGTTCCAACTGGAACTCCGACTGACGGGACGAGTTCCGGCGACCAGACTGTACCTAATGATTCGGGAGGTGCTCCTGAGAATACGGTGCCGGAGAATCCTGGAAGTGATTCCGGTGGTGCGGGTAATGCGGGTGGAGACTCGGAGAACCAGAGTGATCAAGTGCGCCGCGAGAACGAATAGGTTGTCGGCGCGACTACGAATGGACGTCGTCGTCGAAACTGAATAGGTTGTCGTAACAGCGTGAGAGTGGCTACTTCGGGGAGAGATGGGTGACATCTTTTCTCCTCGAGGTAGCCACTTCTCGTCGTCGTCGGTAAAGTTGAGTTTTGGTGTTTCCACTCGGCCAACCCGGCCGTACGGGGATACCAACGCATTGACCCTCCTGTCATGGAAAGACCATGACCGTGTAGTCCAAAGGAGGTGGGAAAAGCATGCGTGATTACGAGATGATGATCATCATCGATCCGACCGTTGACGAGCGTAACCTCGGTATCTTCGTCGACAAGCTGCTTCAGGTCGTCCCAGCAGAGGGCGGTTCCGTGGAGAAGGTCGATATTTGGGGCAAGCGTCGCCTTGCTTACGACATCAACAAGCGTTCTGAAGGCATCTACGTCGTGGTGAACATGAAGTCCACCCCGGCAACCGCCCAGGAGCTGGATCGTCAGCTTGGCCTCAACGAGGTCATCCTGCGTACCAAGCTGCTGCGCGCTGAGGCCTGAGGCTAACTCTAAGGAGAGATCATGGCAGGCGAACCGGTACTCACAATCGTTGGTAATCTAACCGGCGATCCCGAGCTGCGCTACGTCAGCTCCGGCACCCCTGTCGCGAGCTTCACCGTGGCGTCTACTCCTCGTAGCCTCAATCGTCAGACCAACCAGTGGGAAGATGGCGAAGCCATGTTCGTCCGCTGCTCGGTGTGGCGCGAGTATGCGGAGAACGTCGCAGAGTCCCTGTCCAAGGGAATGCGGGTTATTGTCACTGGCCGTATGACGGTACGCAGCTACGAATACAACGGGCAGCAGCGTACCTCCATCGAGATGCAGGTTGACGAGGTTGGCCCCTCGCTGCGCTACGCGCGCGCGCAGGTCACCCGGGTCGCCGGCGGCGGTGGCAGTCAGGGCGGTCAAGGAGGCAACCGGGCTCAGGGCGGGAACAGCTACGGCGGGAATCAGGGACAATCCAACGCTGGCGGCCAAGCGCCGAGCCAGGGTCGGGTGTCCTACGATGCTCCGCAGGGTGGTTCCTCGTACGATCCGTGGTCGCAGGCCCCGCAGGGTGGCTCGTCGTTCGACGATCTTCCTCCGTTCTAAGAGGTTGCGCCGACGGGTCTGGCTGAGATGCCACGGCCTGTTGGCGGGAACTCTCCAGGTGAAGGTTCGCTAGTTCCAGGATTCTGAAGGGAATTCATGGGTGCATCGGCCTCGAAATCGAGGTTGAGGCTGAACTCCGCTTGATATATCGACTTTTTCGACGGCGAGAGCCGTCAGGTGGCTGCAGAGGTTGCAGTTCCACCGCAATTGAAGGAGCACACTATGCCGAAGCCCGCGCTTCGCAAGCCCAAGAAGAAGACCAATCCGCTGAAGTCGGCCAAGGTCGCAAACATCGATTACAAGGACACCGCAACTCTGCGTAAGTTCATCTCCGATCGCGGCAAGATCCGCGCTCGTCGCGTCACCGGTGTCACCACGCAGGAACAGCGCAAGATCGCCAAGGCAATTAAGAATGCCCGCGAGATGGCTCTGCTGCCCTACTCGAGCTCTGCTCGCTAAGGAGAGTTAACTAATGAAGCTCATCCTGACGCATGATGTTGCCGGCCTCGGCCAGGCAGGCGAAGTCGTTGAGGTCAAGGACGGCTACGGCCGCAACTACCTCATCCCCCGTGGCTACGCTACCGCGTGGACCAAGGGTGGCCAGAAGCAGGTCGATCAGATCGCTGAGGCTCGCCGCAAGCGCGCTATTGCTTCGCTCGACGAAGCTCACGCACTGCGCGATTCCCTCCAGGCTGACACTCTGCAGATTGCCAAGTCCGCTGGTGAGAACGGCCGCCTCTTCGGCGCCGTGACCAACGCTGACATTGCCACCGCTGCCACCGCCAAGGTTGGCAAGGCTGTCGATCGTCGCGCCATCAACCTGCCCACCCCGATCAAGTCGGTGGGTTCGTACAAGGCCACGGTTAAGCTGCACGACGACGTCTCCGCAACCCTCTCCATCGAGGTTGTGGCTGGCTGAACTGCCGTGGTTGGCAGGTAGATCTGTCGGCTGAAAAGAGGCGGCGCCCTGGTGGCGTGATCTCTAGGAGGTCAGGTGCCAGTGGCGTTCGTGTCCTAGTAACGCAACCTCCGGGTGAAAAAGGGGCTGCATCAGAAGGTGAAAACCTGTCTGATGCAGCCCCTTTTCCTGTCCTATTCCGACTCCTCTTGCCCCATCCCAAAGGAGTGTCATTTTGGTATACGCGTAACGCTTTTTCCGTGGGAAAAACCGTTACGCGTATCGGAAAACGCCACTTGTTTCCGAAAACATCACTCCTCTGGCCAGATTCCGGGCAGTCCCCGCCCAGCTCCTGGCGCTCCCCTTGCCGGCCCGGGACGTTTGTCGGCGTTGCTCGCCGTCGTCGTCTCAAAGCGGTGTTATCTCAGGCACCTTGTCGTGGTATTCATACTTAGGTTGGTTATCAAACCGCGGGGAATCAACGAGAATGCGGATATGACTTCATCTGAGGACGATCAAAAGCCACGGGAGAATCAACAACGACGGCGTTGGGCGAAACCGGTAGCGGTTATTGGTGTCGTGGCGGCGTTGGCTATTGGTGTTACCGGATACTTCGGCGTGGCCCATGCCTACGCGCTGCCGGGCGTTCTTGTTGGTGAAAAGTCCGTTTCTGGAATGGATGAGATGGATATCGCCTCGTATGTGGCGGTGAGGGCTGAGCAGGTTGACGTAACCATTGAGGTGGATGGCAAGAGGACCGTAGCTAGCCTCGCTGATCTCGGAATCACCGTTGATGCCAAGGCGACCGCGCATGAAGCCGTTGGATTGGATCGCCCAGTTTTCTCCCGCCTCGCAACCATTGTGAGTCCCGAGGATATCGCTCCGGTCTACTCTCTAGATGAGGATGTCTTCGCTGACTTCCAGGAGACGTTAGCCAAACCGGCGGTGGATGCAACCCTCAAGTACTCGAAAGAAGCGGTCGGGTTTGTGGCGACGCCGTCGTCGTCCGGGACCCGTATTGACGCGGATCAGTTGGCTGCTGCCCTAAAGGAGGCCGCCGAGAAACTAGCCCCGACGAGCGTCTCTGTGGATTCTCATGAAGCTCTTCCAATGGTGTCTGAGAAGGATGCGAAGGCGGCCATTGAAGCGGCGAACGCTCTGCTGGAGCCCGCGATTACTTTGACCGATGGCCCAGCCGAATTTGTTGCCGAGAACGCCGATAAGGCTTCGTGGGTGAAGGTTTCGATCACCTCGAAGGGCCTGGGTAAGCCGATTTACGACCGGGATAAAGTGAGGGAATGGGTCCAGAAAGTCGCGGATGACACCGCAGAACCCGTAGTTAACGGTGTCAATAACGTAAGTCCATCCGGCACGGTTCTGGTTGAGGCGATGCCCGGAAAGTCCGGATATCAAGCCAATAACGTCGACGACGTCGTTAACGGCCTGATGTCCGCACTGGAGGCCGGTAAGCCCTACGACAATGGCTTCGAATATGACGAAGTCAAGCCAGAATATGATACCCGGCCTGCGATGCCCGGTTACGAGAAGTTTGCTTATCCTGCGGCTCAGGGGGAGCACTGGATCGACGTTAATCTGACGACGTATCAGATGGTGCCCTATGTTGGGCAGACTGCGGCGCGGGAACCATCTCTTATCGTGC
This sequence comes from Actinomycetaceae bacterium, assembly GCA_039812645.1. GTDB lineage: Bacteria > Actinomycetota > Actinomycetes > Actinomycetales > Actinomycetaceae > Ancrocorticia. The sequence continues at coordinate 842 of JBDIAV010000039.1, read as the reverse complement.
CGGGTAAGGCTGGCGAGGAGACGATTACGGGAACGTTCCACGTCTATCTTCAGTACCGTTCACAGGATATGGGGTGCAGCTCGCGTTTCTCCTACTGTGCCAAGGATGTGCCGTGGGTGTCGTACTTCTCCGGCGACTATGCGCTACACGGTGCGCCGTGGCAGCCCTTCTTCGGCCCAGGCGCTCCCGGTTCGATGGGCTGCGTCAATCTTCCCGCCGACGCCGCTGAGTGGGTGTACAACTGGGCGGAGATTGGCACTCCGGTGGTTGTGCACTATTAACAAGTGATAGTCGTGCACGATTGCCGGGTTGTGATTGAGCACGATTGCCGGGTTGTGATTGAGCACTATGAGCGGATGATCGCGGTATGAGATGGCGGGTGGCCCGGCTCCAAGAAGGAGCCGGGCCACCCCTGTTTGTTGAGTTGGTTCGGCGTTAAGTTAGCTGCTGTTACCGGGTGCTGTTCCACGATGTTGATTTTGGGTGCAGGGTGCAGGGTGCAGGGTGCAGGGTGCAGGGTGCAGCCCCTAATAATCTCGAAGGGTGGTGAGGGGGTGATGGCTCTGGAGCAAATGTGTGGGGCTGATTACGAATGAGGAGACTCGTGGTGTGTGGTCGATGTTAGGGATGGGTTGTCGTGGGGTGTTGTTGGGGTTGTTTGTGGGGTGTTGTGTGGTGGGTGTGGGTTGAGTTTTTGTTGTGGTGGGTGGGTTTTGTGGGTGTGTGAGGGGGGTCTCGTGGTTGTGGTTTGACGGTGGTGGGTTGGGTGGGTAGTGTTTTTACCTGTCGCCGGGACGCGGTAACGAGTACTGAGATGCTTCGAAAGGGGTGTTGAGGTGGTG
>JBDIAV010000038.1:0-25952 GCA_039812645.1 Actinomycetaceae bacterium | reverse complement strand
TTCAACAATGATCGCCGCGAGGGAGACTTCCACGGTGGACGTGATGATCGCCGCGACAGCGGTTTTGGCCGCGATCCTTTCGTTCCTGAGGAGATCACGCCGGACTTGCTGGACAAGGAATCTCGCAGCCGCCTGATGAGCTTGAGCAAGGTGAACGCCGAGCGCGTGGCTCGTCACCTTGTATACGCGGGCACGATGATGGACGAAGACGCGGAACTTGCTTACGAGCATGCCCAGGCTGCCTATCGTCACGCTGCTCGTGTAGATATCGTTCGCGAGGCCTTGGGCCTAGCCGCCTACCTCACTGGCCGTTACAGTGAGGCGCTGCGCGAGCTGCGTACCTATCGTCGTATGACTGACGATTACACCCATGTTGCGATTGAAGCTGACTCTGAGCGTGGCCTTGGCCGCCCGGAGAAGGCATTGGCTTTTATCGCCGAGATTCCTATGAAGAAGCTTGGCCGTGAATCACAGGTTGAACTTGCACTTGTCACCTCAGGTGCTCGTGCAGATGCCGGCGATTCTGAGGGTGGCCTCTCGGTTCTTGAGAAGATCAATCCCGAAAGCCTTGAAGAAGAACTTCGTGCTCGTTTCGAGCTGATCCGGGCCGACAGGCTGGACGAGCTTAGCCGAACCGACGAGGCAGCCGAGATCCGTGCGACCTGGGAGCCGATTTTCACCGCCGAAGGCGAAGTTGACCTCTACGAGGATGAAGATGACGAGCTGACGGATGAAGCTGAGGAAGATTCATACGACGATGAATCCGACGAGACTGAGTCCGATGACGATTCGGACGATGCGGACTTCGAAGATTCTGAATCTTCCTACGACGAAGATGACTCCGACGAGTACGATTCTGACGATATTGAATCGGACGATCTGCTTGACGATGTCGAGTCGAATGAGGACGACGAGATCGACGACGCGGATATGAGCGACGATGACGATTTCTACGACGTGGCCGCCGATGAGGATGATAACGATATTGAGCCCGATGCACTCGATGCTGACGAGCGTGCATCGGACAACGCCTGATATCTGGAACCTGCGAGCATAAGGAACTCAATCATGGCAGAGACACTTGTCAGCCGCTTTGATGTTGGACTCTTCGATTTGGACGGCGTGTGCTACCTCGGACAAGAGGCGGTCGAGTACGCCCCCGAGTCGATGAGGAAAGCTATGGACGGCGGCATGCGCGCGGCCTACGTGACGAATAATGCCTCCCGTGCACCGGAAGACGTGGCCCAGCAGCTGGTAGGCCTCGGTATCCCGGCTACCGGCGATAGCATCATTAATTCGGCCCAGGTGGGAGCACGTCTCCTTCGTGAGAATGTCTCGGAGGGTGCTAAGGTCCTCGTTCTGGGTACTCAGGCACTGCGGGACGAGGTAACGAAAGTTGGCCTCGTCGTCGTTGAGTCGGCTGACGATAAGCCAGATGCTGTCATTCAAGGTTTCTATCCTGATGCTAATTGGGCCAGTCTCAGCGAAGGAGCGCTGGCGATTCGTGCCGGTGCGCTGTACGTTGCAACGAATCTCGACAAGACGATCCCGCGTGAGCGTGGTTTGATGGTTGGCAACGGTTCGTTGGTACTTGCGGTGTCGAACTCGACTGGAGTGACCCCTCTGTCCTCAGGTAAGCCGCAGCCGGAGATCTTTAAGGCAGCGGCGCAGATGGCCGGAGCTGAGCGTCCGTTTGCTATTGGTGACAATCTCGATACCGATATTCAAGGTGCGGTGGCCGCCGGAATTCCAGCGCTCCATGTGCTCACGGGTCTCGCTTCCGCACGAGATATTTGCGTTGCACCTCCGACACAACGTCCCACGTTCCTTGCTGATGACTTGCGTTCGCTCCATGAGCCGTATCCGGACACCGAGAAGGATGGCGAGTGGGTGGTCGTGCGTGAGGCGCGCTGCCGGTGGACTGGCAACGGGTTCGAATTTGCTGCAGGTTCGGTAGAGGACGTCCTGGATCTAGACTCCTACCGTGCTCTTGTCCAAGCGGCGTGGGACGCGGTCGATTCTGGTACCGAGATGGCGCTCATTGAAGCAGCGCTGCCCGAGCTCACTGTTCGGCGTTAACGCAAGCCTCATTGATACAGTAGACGCATGAGTGATACACCGGCGCCTCGGCCTCCTCTTAGCCCTCAGGCGGTGCTTGCACAGCTGGAGGATCAGGAGACGGATGACCAAATCCGTTCTCTTGGTGAACTGTTAGAAGAGCTGACGCGCCGGTTGTCGCGTGCACAGGGATAGTGGAAGTTGGAATGTGGCTCGCCTGATTAGAGTCGATGCGGAGTTAGTTCGCCGGAAGCTTGCTCGTTCACGGCAGCATGCTGGCGAACTCATTGCGGACGGCCTCGTACTGCTGGATGGTGAGGTTGTGCGCAAGCCTGCCCGCCAGATGAATCCGGCACAGGCACTCCTTGTCACGGAAACACAGAAAGAAGACTACGTTTCGCGCGGTGCGCACAAGCTCATTGGCGCTCTCGACGAGCTCGGAAATGCCGCTCCTCGTGTCGAAGGCCAACGGTGCCTGGACGCCGGTGCCTCAACCGGTGGATTTACGGATGTGTTGTTGCGCAGGGGAGCGGCACACGTTGTCGCTGTCGATGTGGGTTATGGGCAAATCGCATGGAGGCTACGGGAAGATCCCCGAGTGACTGTCATCGAACGCACCAATGTGCGTACCTTGGACCCTGCTCTTGTTGCACCCGCCCCCGGTTTGGTGGTGGGCGATCTTTCGTTCATCTCCTTGACCATGGTTATTCCGTCGCTTGTTGCGGCCGCTGCAGATGACGCTGACTTCCTGCTCATGGTCAAACCCCAGTTCGAGGTGGGACGTGAGCAGCTGGGAAGTGGGGGCGTCGTTCGCGATCCCGCCCTACATGCTTCGGCTGTTGCCAGGGTGGCAGGTTCGGCCCGCAAGGCGGGTTTGGCAATCTGCGCTGTGGCTGCTTCCCCGTTGCCTGGTCCGGCTGGAAACGTGGAGTACTTCTTGCACATGAAGGCCGGGACTGACGATGTACTCGGAGACAGTCTCGACGAGGCTATTTGGCGTGCAATTGAGGACGGGCCCGTGGGCGCCCGAGGACGGGTTGATAGCCTTGAGGATTCAATGGGAAAAGAGGCAGGGGAGCGATGACTCGCAAAATTGTGTTGGTGTCCCACCCGGAGCGTCCGGACGCCATTGAGACGGCGCGGGTCGTGACGGAGCATCTTGCGGTTATGGGCATCGATACCGTGATTTCCCACTCTCCGCAGGCCACCGCTGGAGCAGAGCTTATCCTCGTCATTGGTGGTGACGGAACGATCCTGCGTGCAGCTGAGTTTGGGCGGCCTGCGGGAATCCCGATTCTTGGTATTAACTATGGGCACGTAGGTTTTCTCTCCGAGGCGGATCCGGATGAGGTTCCCATGGTTATGAAGAAGATCGAGTCGGGAGCTTGGCAAATCGTCCCACGCATGACGATTGATATCACCGTGGCTCGCCCCGATGGCACCGTCGAACGTAGCTGGGCGCTCAATGAGGCAGCCGTTGAAAAGGACGAGCATGCCCGAATGATTGAAGCCTCGATCGGTGTGGATAATCGTGAGTTGTCTTCCTTTAAGGTCGATACCGTGCTGTTTTCTACGGCCACTGGATCGACCGCCTATAACTTTTCGGCGGGTGGCCCGGTTGTGTGGCCGAACGTCGAGTGTATGGTTCTTACGCCGATCGCGGCGCACGCTCTTTTCACCCGCCCCCTTGTAGTTGGCCCGGATTCAACCCTTGAATTGCACGTCCTTAGTGACGACGCTCGAGTCTGGTGCGATGGCAGGCGAGTGATTTCTGCGCCTCGGGGGTCAGTGGTGACAGCAGTGAAGGGTGAGCAACCCGTTCTTCTGGCCCGTTTGAACGACTCGCCGTTCTCAGGGCGACTCGTCACGAAATTCCAGCTTCCTGTGAAAGGCTGGCGGACGTAAGAGATTGCGTGGCTAGGCAAGATTCCGTGACATCCGCAGTAGGCCAAGACCTATCCGCGGGATCTCTAAGACCGAGTGCATCTAACCGGAGTAATTGAGGCTGACCGAGGGGGTTAACGTGATCGAACAGGTTCGAATCTCGAATCTGGGTGTTATTGAGGAAGCCGAACTCGACTTGGGCCTGGGACTCACCGCATTGACGGGAGAGACGGGCGCAGGAAAGACAATGGCTGTCACCTCACTCCAGCTGCTCCTAGGTGCCAAAGCCGATTCGGCGAAGGTACGCCGTGGAGCAAAGTCCGCGATTGTTGAAGGACTCTTCGCGGTTTCTGCGGATTCACCGCTTCTTGAACGGGTCACCGAAGCTGGTGGATCCTACGAGATCGACGACGACGTTGCCGCTGTCCTTATCGCTCGCCACGTCCCCGCGTCAGGACGCTCGCGTGCATTCATTGGTGGACGATCGGTCCCCACCTCGGTGCTCGCAGACATCGCGGCGGATCTTGTCACAGTACATGGGCAGTCTGATCAGTTGCGTCTGGCCTCCGCTGCACAACAACGAAGCGCTCTTGACAGATTTGGCGGGGAAGCCATTGCCAAGCCACTGGAGCGTTGGCGTACCGCCTGGGATATCTTCAATCGCGCGCAACAGAATCTTGCGGACTTTGAGGCTCAGGCTCGTGATGCTGCTCGCACCCGTCTCGCGTACGAAGCGCTGCTCGCCAAGGTTGATGAGGTGAATCCCGAACCCGGTGAGGAAAACCAGCTGAAAGCCGAAGCGCGCCGTTTAGAGAACACGGAGGCACGCTATCTCGGATTCTCCGGGGCCGCCGCCCATCTCACCGGCTCTGACACTGTCGATGACACAGCCCTCTCCTCTCTTGCAATGGCCAAACGCGCCCTTGATGACCTCGCCGATGATGAGGACGTAGCTGAGCTGGTTGCCCGGCTCGAAACCACCGAGGCGGAACTTTCGGATATTGCCGCCTCCCTCGCTGATCTTGCCTCGTCAACGGAAGCAGATCCCGAACGACTCTCCAATATCTACTCGCGTCGTCAGCGCTTGCAGGGCCTACGCAAAGAGTTGGGGATGGACCTGGACGACGCCGTCGTCGCCGCCGCGGAAGCACGCGAAGCGTTGGCAAAGCTTGGGGATCCCGATGCAACTCGGGACAAACTGGAGAAAGAGCTCGCTGCGGCCCAGAAGGATCTCAATAAAGCTGGCACGCAGCTTCATAAGGCCCGCGCGAAGGCTGCTGAACAGCTAGCTGCGCTCGTCATGACGGAACTCCCGGAGCTGGCTCTTCCGGATGCTACGTTCGTTATCGAAGTGATCCCGGGTGCTACACCAACGGTTCATGGGTCGGACTCTATTTCCTTCCTTCTAGCCTCACATCGCGGCGCACCACTGGGGCCGGTAGGGAAGAATGCATCGGGTGGTGAACTCTCTCGAGTGATGCTTGCTGTCGAGGTGGCCCTCGCTTCGGGTCAGCATGAAAAGGACCACACTTTCCTTTTTGACGAGGTCGATGCAGGAGTGGGTGGACGTGCCGCACTGGCGGTGGGTCGACGCCTTGCTGAGCTGGCTAAGAATTGTCAGGTTCTCGTGGTGACCCACTTGGCGCAGGTGGCCGCATACGCTGGTACACAGGCCGTCGTCGTTAAGGAACTGGGAGAGAAGTCGGCGGTGACGGATGTGGTGCCGGTTGCCGGTGAGGACCGGCTTGCTGAACTTGCCCGGATGCTCTCCGGACAGGATTCCAAGACGGCACGCGCTCACGCGGCTGAACTCCTTTCTAGCGCTGATATGGCACGATAAAGCCGTGGCATTTCTCTTTGTCCGCAAGAAGGACTCTTCAGAACCCGGGCAGCTGGTGGGTATGGCCCGGGTCGACGCGCGCACTAAAAACCTCACAAAGAGGCTCGAACCGGGCAACGTTGCCGTGATCAATCATGGCGACATTGATCGTGTTTCTGCCGAGGCTCTGGTGGAATGCAAACCGGTTGCTGTGCTGAACGCGGCTAAGTCGACCTCGGGTAGGTATCCCAATCTGGGTCCTGGAATTCTCGAGCAGGCCGGAATTCCCCTCATTGATGATCTCGGCACTGACATCATGGATGTGCCCGAAGGCGCTACCTTGCGCATTGATGAGGACGGCACGGTTTATCGAGATGACACCCTCGTGGCTCAGGGTATGGTTCAGACCGCCGAGACCATCGCCGCAGATCAGGCTGAGGCTCGCGCCGGAATGAGTGTGCAGCTTAAGGCATTCGCGACGAACACGATGGAATACGTCGAAAAAGAGCAGGATCTCATTTTTGACGGCGTCGGTGTTCCCGATGTTGCGACGAAGTTTGAGGGGCGTCACGTTCTCGTTGTTGTGCGCGGGTACCGTTACAAGGAAGATCTTGCGGCGCTTCGCCCATATATTCGCGAGTATAAGCCGGTCATTATTGGAGTCGACGGCGGCGCGGACGCCATCCTCGAAGAGGGTTTGCCTCTTCATATGATCGTGGGAGATATGGACTCGGTGTCTGACAAGGCACTCAAATCCGGCGCCGAGATTATTATCCACGCTTACCGCGACGGTCGCGCGCCAGGAAAGAAACGCGTTGAAGACCTTGGCGTTCCCCACGTCGTTTTCCCGTGCACGGGTACATCCGAAGACGTGGCTATGCTTTTGGCTGACGACAAGGGTGCCGAACTCATCGTTGCCCTGGGCACCCATAACACCCTCATTGAGTTCCTCGATAAGGGGCGGTCAGGAATGGCCTCAACCTTCTTGACGCGACTGGCCCTGGGCGGAAAGCTCATCGATGCCAAGGGAGTGTCACAGCTCTACCGCTCGCGTATTTCTAACTGGCAACTCTTCTTCCTCGTTCTAGCTGGAGCCGTAGCGATTGCAGCGGCGCTGGCATCCACCGCGACTGGACAGGCACTCTTTGGCCTCACCTCCGCGTGGTTCAGTGATGTCATCCACTGGTTCGCGACTCTCTTCTGACACAAAGGCACATCATGGTTGATTTTAGGTATCACCTCGTTTCGCTAGTTTCGGTATTCCTGGCACTTGCGCTCGGTATCATCCTCGGTGCTGGACCGCTTCAGAACTCCATTGGAGATACACTTTCTGGCCAAGTTGAGACGCTACGTACGTCTCGAGACGAGGCACGTGCGGAACTGGCGCTGACGCAGACTCAGCTCGAAGGCTCCGAAGCGGCCCTCAATCTTGCTGGCGAGCAGCTTCTGCCCGGAACATTGACCGATCGCAACGTGGCTCTGGTGGTGCTTCCTGGCACTAACGCGGATGTGGTGGACGGACTAGAAGCGGAGCTTGAGCTTTCGGGAGCTAAGATCTCTGCTCAGGTCAAGCTGACGGCCTCCTTTGCTGATTCCGCCAAGGGAACGTATCGTGGTGCACTGGCCACCCAGCTGAAGGAGTACATCACCGGACTCCCCGATAATCCGTCTAACGACCAGGTTGTCGCAGCAGCGGTGGATATGGTGTTGCGTGCCGGTCCGGAGAATGCCGATGCGAAAGTTCTCCTGGGCTCCCTCACCGCAGATAAGGATGCTTTGTTCACGGTGGAGCGGGAGGTTACCGCGGGTGCGGACGCCGTCGTTATTGTTACCCCAAACTCCCTCTATCCCGAAGGTGACGAAACACTTGAAGCGACCGAGCAGGCCGAGGTGGATGCGCAGGATGCCATTTATGTTAAGGCGTTCGGTACTATCGCTGGCCGTGGTGCAACGGTGGCGTTGGGCAGGGCCGTCCAGGACAATGATCTTCTTACCCAGATGCGTGCGTTGGACGTAGGTTCCACGGTTGATTCTGCCGGGTCGACGGCGGCGCGTATCAACGTGCCACTTGCTATCGCAACGGAACTCACCGAGAAACATATTGCGCTGGGAAGCCAGCATGAGGCCGAGGCGGCACTTGGTACCCGTATCGAATCACCACGGCCTGCCGAAACACCAACTCCTACCCCGGAGGCGACGACAGAGGATGATGGGGCCCCGGCTCCAGAAGGCGAGACCGCCGAAAGCGAGGGCTAACAATGGCATTCTTTCGTTCCACTGTTGTTGCTGCTGTGGGAGGAGTCGCGGCTCGCAGTGTTGTGACCTCACAGGATTTCTCCTCGTGGAATAGATCTTCTTTCAGCGGGAAGGCGGTCTCACTGACGGAAGGACTGGTGGCGAGTGCCGCAATGATCGCCGGTGCCGCTGTTGCTCCGGCAGGTTCACGTCGTGGCGCGTTGACAGCAATCGGTAGTGCGGCGGCGGCTGGATATATCGACGACCAACTGGAAGATCGTTTTCCTGCCAAAGGGAAGGGACTGCGCGGGCATCTTGGCGCCCTGCGTGAAGGCAAGCTCACCTCGGGCGCGCTAAAAATAGCCATGATCGGTGGGGGTGCCGCGCTGGGTACCTTGCCGTTGCGTCGATCGGGGAATGCGCCGCACCGTTGTGCTACATGGGTGTGCCAGAGTGCTCTTGTCGCAGGCACCGCGAATCTAGTCAATCTCCTGGATTTGCGTCCGGGCCGGGCGCTGAAGGCATCTGGTCTTGCAGCAGTGCCTTTGGCAGTCAGTGGCAACGGCGTTGCCGCGGCTATGGCGGGAAGTGTTCTCGCCTCTGGTGCGGTGTGCGCTTCGGATGATCTCTCGGGAAAGACCATGCTTGGCGATTTTGGAGCTAACGCGCTTGGGGCAGGGCTTGGGTATGCGGTGGCGTCGTCGTCGCGGGCGTCGGTGCGTATCGGTGTACTAGGCGCCGTTGTCGCTCTCACCCTCGCGAGCGAGAAGGTCTCCTTCTCTCAGGTGATTGAGGGCAATCCCGTGCTCTCGTGGGTCGATCAGCTCGGGCGCTCATGAAAAGGACCGCTGCATCGGTAGCCGGTGCCGCGGGCTCAATCGCGCTCATCACCCTACTTTCGCGTCTCCTTGGGTTTCTGCGTACTCTGGTCCAAAATGGCGCGTTAGGTGACACACTTGCGGGCGAGGCCTACTCGACATCCAACACGGTTCCGAATGTTCTCTTCGAGGTGGCGGCCGGTGGCGCACTTGCCGGAGCCGTTATCCCACTCATCTCGGGCTTCCTTGCAAAGAAAATGAGACTGGAGGCGGCCCAGACCGCCTCGGCCTTGTTGACATGGATTCTTGCTATTGGGGTGCCGCTGGCAGGGGTTGTGGTGGTGGTTGCCCGGCCTATTAGCGAGATGCTTCTGGGCGCGGGCACCGATCCGGCCGAGCTGACCTTAGCCGCTTCATTGCTCCGTATGTTCGCTTTGCAAGTCCCGCTATATGGGCTCTCGCTTGTGTGCACGGGTGTGCTCCAGGCCCATAAGAAATTTATTCTGCCCGCAGTGGCGCCGATGCTTTCCGCGATTACTGTCATTGGCGTGTTTTTCCTTTTCTGGAAGCTTGCCGACGGTCACCAAGACGCGCCAGCGGAACTCTCCACCGCCGCTGTGATGTGGCTGGGATGGGGAACCACACTCGGTGTGGTGGCGTTCTCGCTGCCGCAATTGGTCCCCGTGGCCCGGTTGCTTCCACTGCGGATTACGTTCGCGTTTCCACCGGGGGTAGCTCGGCGTGCGGTGAAGTTGATGGGTGCTGGACTGGCCGGAATCCTCGCGCAGCAGATCCAAATCGTCACCATCATGATCGTCGCGAATACGTATGGCGGTTTGGGTGACGACGGCGCTGGGGCCTACCCAATTTACACCTTTGCCAACGCCATCTATATGGTGCCTTACGCTGTGTTCGCAGTTCCAATTGCGACGGCCGTCTTTCCACGGCTGTCAGAAGCTGCCGCCTTACCCGGACGTCCGGGACTGGCCGATCTTACAGCTCGGTCCACGCGGTTGGTGCTGGAGATCGGCATCGTCTGCGCGGCACTCCTCGCAGTTCTCGCGGTGCCGGCGAAGCTAGTCTTCGACTCGCTGCGTGAAGCAGCCGGACTGGATTTGGCCCTTGTTGCGATGGCTCCGGGGCTCGTGGGATATGCACTTATTTATCATTGTTCTCGCGTGCTATACGCCATTGAAGCCTCGCGCGCGGTGGTGGTTGTTAATGTCACCGCGTGGTTGAGCGTGTGTGTGGCGCTTCTCGTCCAGGTATCTATGGGCATCGCCGGACGCACAGAGACATTGGTAGCGATTGGTATCGCTGTATCAGTGGGTATGACCCTCGGAGCGCTAGGCCAATTGTGGGCGATCAGGCTCAGTCTCGGAAAGGTGGCCACGGCGGGCATGCTGCGCGGGGCTGTCGTGGTTGCAGTGGCTTCTGCCGTGGTGGGCGCCGGAGCATATTGGCTGGTTAACGCAGTATTAGCATGGCTGGGTACCGGTGTTGGCGGTGCTTTTGCTGCCGCCATTGTGGGTGGCGTAGTGATCGTTGCCGGTGGTGGGGCTGCTATTTTTGTGGCGGATCGCCGGGCGATAGCAATGACAGGACGAGGGATCTAGTCCTGTCATTTTAACCACCTTGTTCATAACATGGAATGATATGTAATGGGCAAAGGTTTCGTTCTATGGTGGGTTATGTCCAAAGTTGTTAGCCCCCAAAGGAGCGGATATGTCCGTGAGAAGAAGGGCGAGTTTGCCGCCCGGCCGCAAGAGAATGATGACAAGTGTCGCTGGACTATTGGCGTTCGGCTTGTTGTTTCCTGGCGGCATGGCGGTAGCAGAACCTGAAGAGCAGGCGTCGGTTGATGAGGTTGTAGTCGATGCCTCTGACCGAACGAGCGACACTCCTGATTCGAGTGCCGCGATCCTTGAAACAAACGAATCTCCCACCGATTCAGACGTGGTTTCCGAGGAACTTAGGCTGGATGATGCGGCAGACTCAGGAGCCATTGATCAGTCCGTAGACAATGCTGAAACTTCCATAGCCGAGGCCACGATTGATGCGGCCAGTACCGCTGTGTCGTTTAAAGACACGGCCTTAAAAGAGTGCGTCGCGAAAGAACTTGGTGTGAGAGCCGATGCTCAAATTACGAAGGCCAATCTGCTCAATCTCGCCGGTTTAAGTTGTGGAAGCAGCGGCTCAGCCAAGATCGTCAACATTGAACCACTTGCCTACGCAACTAATCTCACTGACTTGCGTCTTAATGGACACCAGGTGAGTGACATATCGCCTCTGTCCGGGCTTGTCGGGCTTGCTGGATTGGACTTGGGTGGGAATCGAGTAAGCAATGTATCGGCGTTGACTGGACTTACGCGGCTCGACTGGCTAGATCTGAGCGACAATCAGATAAGCGACATATCGCCGTTAAGCGCACTCACGGGGCTCCGGTCGCTACATTTGCGAGACAATAAGATTCAAAATGTGTCCCCGCTATCTGCACTTGGTAGCCTGGAACACCTCTATTTGGACAACAATCTTGTTCGTGATGTTTCACCGATTGCCGAACTTGGCTGGCTCCAATCCCTATATCTGCGGAACAACAAGATCAGCGATGTTTCCTCGTTGGCAGGTCTCACCGCACTTGCCTCAATCGACCTCAGTGGGAATCAGATTAGCGATATCTCGCGCTTGGCAGGACTCAACAATCTCGATGTGTTGAAGGTTGATAAGCAGCAAATCAGCCTTCCGGATACAGCCTCAGGCAAGGCGTATAAGCTACCTATCGTTCGACAGGCATCTGGAGCTAACCTCTCTTTAACGATTGCGTCCGGCACAGGGAAAGTCTCCGGTGGTTCCGTGACATGGAATATGTCGACTGGCGGTCAGGCAAGCCTTGGCTGGTCTCAGAAAACGACGATCGGCAGGGCAAATTCTGTCTTTTCCGGAACAATGAGCCAGAAAGTTCTGCCCGCTGCACCTACACCAACACCCTCAGATGGGGGCGATCACCTTGTGTTGCGTTCGGGAAATCTGTATTCGGCACGCTATGCGCTGTCATCAGGATCGTACGATCTCCAGGTTCGTTACGGACGAGCTGATGACGTGACCTTCTTCGGAGACTGGGATGGCGACGGCGTCGACGGAATTGCCGTGCGTCGGGGAAATCAATATTTCTTTAAGGAGGTCATCGGTGCGGGGCAAGCTGATCGCGAGATTACCTATGGCCGTCCGGGTGACGAGGTACTCGTTGGAGACTGGGACGGTGATGGCAAGGACACTCTCGCCGTACGCCGCGGAAATAGTTACTTCTTCAAGAACAAGATCGCGGGAGGTGCTGCAGATAAGCAGATCACCTATGGGCGGGCCAACGATGTTGTCCTCGTCGGCGACTGGAACGGTGACGGCAAGGATACGTTGGCTATTCGTCGTGGAAACGCGTATTACATCAAGAATGCAATCACCGGTGGCAGTGCTGATGAGGAAGTGATCTATGGCCGTGCAGCCGACGAAGTCCTCATCGGTGACTGGAACGGCGACCGGATCGACACGTTGATGGTGCGTCGGGGTAACAAGTTCTATGCAACTAACAATCTCAAGAGCGGCGACGCAACAATCACCTTCTCACTTGGCAATGGAAAGGAGACGGCCTACACCGCGCGGTTGAATTCTCCCGCTACCACGTGAGGTAAGGGGCTGTATCAGAAGACGTTACGAAGCACATTGTGTGGGCTCAAAGTTGTGGCTACCTCGTGAGATGCCCTATCACACCGTGTACTTTGTTGATTGAAAGAGTCGAACTATTTCTCTCATAGGTTTCTGATACAGCCCCGCATCTTGGTAAGAAGCCGCGCAAAACCCTTTCCATTCAAAGAATTAATACAGTCGTGACAGACTTGTCACCTGCCCGAAACAATGGCGCTGATAGTCTGGAATTCCGTGGAACATATTGAGAACCGGCTCCCGGGAAACCAGAACACCCTCACTCGTCAGATTTTCGTAACCGGAGGGGTGGCAAGCTCCCTCGGTAAAGGTCTCACCGCCTCCAGTCTTGGGCGGCTACTTCGTGCCCGTGGGCTGAGCGTTGCGATGCAAAAACTTGATCCTTACATCAACGTGGATCCTGGCACCATGAATCCGTTCCAGCACGGCGAGGTGTTTGTCACCGAGGATGGCGCTGAGACTGATCTGGACATCGGCCACTATGAGCGCTTCTTGGACGTCAACCTCACGGGAGCCGCTAATTCAACCACTGGACAGGTGTATTCACGCGTGCTGGCACGTGAACGCGCGGGGGAATACCTCGGTGAATGCGTGCAGGTCATTCCTCACATCACCAACGAGATCATTGATCGTATGCGTGCGCAGGCCGAACCCGATGAAGACGGCAATGTCCCCGATGTCATCATCACTGAAGTGGGTGGCACGGTCGGCGACATTGAGTCTCAGCCCTTCTTGGAAGCCGCGCGCCAGGTGCGTCAGCAGCTCGGCCGTGACAATGTTTTCTTCATTCACGTCTCCCTTGTGCCCTATCTTGCTGCGGGAGGTGAGTTGAAGACTAAACCCACCCAGCACTCGGTTGCTAGCCTGCGCAGCATTGGTATTCAGCCGGATGCCGTCGTACTACGTTGTGATCGCGACCTGCCCGAGGGTGTCAAGCAGAAGATCTCCCTCATGTGCGACGTGGATCGCGAGGCAGTGATCCAGTGTAAAGATGCCGCCTCTATCTACGATGTCCCCGTTACTCTCTACGAGCAGGGCCTTGACTCGTACGCCGTGCGGCGCCTGGGCCTCAGCTTCCGCGATGTCAACTGGACCGAATGGAATGATCTGCTGGAACGTGTACGTCATCCCAAGACCACGGTGACCGTAGGCCTTGTTGGCAAGTACGTGGACCTGCACGACGCTTACCTGTCCGTTGCTGAAGCCCTGCACGCCGGCGGTTTCGCGCACCGCGCCCGTGTAAATATTCGCTGGATTGCCTCCGACACTTGCGAGACCGACGACGGCGCTGCCGAACAGTTCAAAGATCTTGACGCTGTGCTCGTTCCCGGTGGTTTCGGAGTCAGAGGCCTGGAAGGCAAGATTGGTGCGCTGCGCTACGCCCGTGAACACGGTATCCCGACACTCGGCATTTGCCTTGGTCTCCAATGCATGGTCATTGAAGCCGCACGCCATCTCGCAGGAATTGAAGGAGCATCTTCCACCGAGTTTGAGCCGGACACCAACGAGCCGGTGATCGCCACAATGGACGAGCAGCGCAGTGTTGTGGAAGGCGGGGGCGACATGGGTGGCACTATGCGTCTTGGAGCGTACCCAGCACGGCTCACTGAAGGTTCGGTCGTAGCCGAGGCCTATGGGCGGCAGGACGTCAGTGAGCGCCATCGTCACCGCTACGAGGTCAACCTGCGTTACCGCGATCGACTCGAAGAGGCGGGCTTGACCATCTCTGGCACATCGCCAGACGGCAATCTTGTCGAATTTGTCGAGTTGAGGCGCGACCTACATCCTTACTATGTCTCGACCCAGGCTCACCCCGAGTTCAAGAGCCGCCCGACCAAGGCTCACCCTCTTTTTGCTGGATTGATTGGCGCCGCGCTTACCCGACGTGGTGAATGATTGAACCATTGGGTACCGGCATACCGGCATACCGGCTACCGGCATACCGGTGGTGGTGGGCGGCGGGACTGCTGACGTCGTCGTCGTGAAAGAATGGTGACTCGTATTGCACCGAGCGGACGAAGGAGAACCGGTGGAGAAAACAGCCATGACCAAGCTGGGTAAGCTGCGGGATGAAGGAGTGACGGCTCACGCCAAAACCCTCGCCTCGGCAACGGAATACCGCGGTTTCATCTTTGATGTCGTCGTGGACGATATTGAGCTTGCCTCCACCTCCGCACGTATGCGACGCGAATACATTAAGCACGACGACGCCGTCGCCGTGCTTGCCGTTCGTGACGGTGAAAGTGGGGAAGAGGTGCTTCTCATTCGTCAGTACCGACACCCGGTAGGGCATCTCATGTGGGAAATCCCTGCGGGACTTCTCGATGTGGCCGGAGAGAATCCCGTTGAGGCTGCGGGACGCGAGTTGGCGGAGGAAGCGGATCTAGGAGCCGCAGAATTCAGCTTTCTTGCTAGCTTTTATACCTCGCCTGGCTGCTCTGACGAGCAGTTGGATGTCTATCTCGCACGCGGTGTTCATCCGGTCGAAACGGACTTCACACGCGAAGACGAGGAAGAAGAAATCGAGACGGCATGGGTGCCACTAAAGGACGTTGTCACCGGCGTTCTGGCGGGAAACCTGCGATGCCCCTCGTTGGTGGTGGGAGTGCTGGCTTACGCGGCTTCACGCGTGTAAGCCACAGATGAACAATAAGGGACCGGGCATTTACCCGGTCCCTTATTGTTGCCGTACGAAGTTGTAGCCGTTTAGTCCTAGGAGATCCCTAATTTTCGGAGTAATCTGAAATAAATTTCGGTATACCGAAAAACGGTGAGATTGGGGTGAGTTACCACGGAAATAACAGAGGCGGCGAAGGCTACCCACGATGATGGGGCGCAAGAACAGAGTCATGGAAAGTCTCGGTTTCGGCGCAGAATCCTTATGCTCGGACCTGGCTTTATTGCTGCCGTTGCCTACCTTGACCCGGGAAATTTCGCTACCAATATCACTGCCGGTGCTCAGTATGGATACCTTCTCGTATGGGTGGTCGTGGCATCGAATCTCATGGCCATGCTGGTGCAGTACCTGGCGGCACGGATTGGTGTGCTGACGGGACGCACGTTACCGGAACTTATTGCCGACAGTTCGTCGCGTCCGATGCGTCTTGGTTTTTGGTTGCAGGCGCAGGTCGTTGCCATCGCCACGGACTTGGCAGAAGTTGTTGGAGGAGCGGTAGCGCTTCAAGTGTTGGCTGGAGTTCCACTCGTCTGGGGTGCGGTGGTGACCGTGGTTGTCTCGACGGTGATTTTGATGTTTCAGGGAGGGCGACGTCACCGTCGGTTTGAGCGGCTCATCGTCACCATGGTCATTCTCATCGCGGTGGGGATGGGGTGGTGTCTTGTTGCGGCTCGGCCTGATCCTCTTGCTTCCATCGAGGGACTAGCGCCTCGATTTGAGGGCGGCAACTCCTTGATGCTGGCCGCTGGAATGCTTGGGGCAACCGTTATGCCCCATGCGATCTACCTTCACTCTGCTTTGGTGCGCGACCGCTTCGGGCGCGTGACGGAGCAGGATACGGAGCATGTGCTCCGCTCAACACGATGGGACATCGTTCTCTCGATGATGCTGGCCGGATCGGTCAATCTTGCGATGGTGCTGCTTGCGGCTGCCGCATTGGGAGGCCATCACAACACCGAGACTCTCGAGGGGGCACACGACGCGCTGCTTCATACACTTGGGGCGGGGCCGGCCTGGGCTTTCGCGGTAGCACTTCTCTTGGCAGGTTTGGCTTCCACAACCGTGGGTTCGTACTCAGGGTCGGTCATCATGAATGGTCTGTTGCGGGTGGACATCACCCCTCTGATCTCTCGCCTTGTGACCGCAGTCCCGGCGGTTCTCATTTTGGCTGCGGGTGTTGATGCGACGCGAGCGCTGGTTATATCTCAGGTGGTGTTGTCGTTCGGCATTCCACTTGTCCTCATCCCTTTGATTCGCCTCTCGGCGGATCCTCGGGTAACGGGGAGGAAGCTTTCATTTCCGGTGTCTATTGCTGCGTGGTTGAGCGCGGGACTTATCGTCGCCTTAAATCTTGCTCTACTTTGGCAAACGATTGGGTTGGGAATAGGGTGACTGTTTGTTCGTGAGGTGGCTGCACCCTTGGGAGGGTCTGGGAGAGTGTTCGCTTTTGGCGTGCAAGGAGGCGAAAGTAGCCCATGTCTCAGTGTCGAAAGAACATTCGGACGGTAAATACTGGAATAATTCCATTTAAGTTCATTGGAGTAATCGGGTCTGCTGCACCACAAAAGCGGTGGTTACGGTAGGCTCGGTAGATTTTAGCAACAGTAATGTTGTTTAATAGATGGGCGTATGGGAGGGGGATCGCATGACTGGAATACTTGATCCAGACGCCGGAACACGAGAGAAGATCCTCCGTCTCATTATCGAGAGGGGCCCCATCACTTCTGCCGAACTTGCGACAGAACTTGTCCTAACGGCAGCCGCAGTTAGGCGCCACTTGGCCCAGCTCGAAGTGGACGGACAAATCGCTGAATATGAGGGCGTCGTCGTCAAACCGGCGAGGCGCGGCAGACCTTCCCGGCGTTACGTAGCCACGGGCGAAGGCCAGGCAATATTTGGGGATTCTTACGGAGATGTCGCAACCCAGGCACTCGACTTCGTCAAGGCGGCGTTGGGTGACGAAGGTATTCGACGCTTTGCCGAAGAACGCATCGCCGGCCTCGAAGAACGATATCGTCCCGCACTCGATGAGATCGGCGACGACGTTGAAGCCAGAGCTCACGCGCTGGCACGAGTATTGACCCAAGATGGGTATGCCGCCAGCATTCGCCGCGGTCCACGCGGCATTACGTTGCAGCTATGTCAGGGCCACTGCCCGATTCAGGATGTGGCCACGGCATACCCCGCAATGTGTGAAGCAGAAACACAGGCTTTTCACCGACTCCTCGGGGTGCACGTACAACGCCTCGCCACCTTGGCCGGTGGTGAACATGTGTGTACCCTGACGATTCCACTTGTCTCGCGTGCCCGCGGGACTTCAAACAACATGGAAGGACAGCCATGACACAGACCCGGCATGAAGCCGCGGTTGCTGAGGCCATCAACGAACAGCAAGAGACCATTGAGGCCCTCGGCGGAAAGTACAGCTTCGGCTGGCACGATTCCGACGAGGCCGGTCAAGCTGCTCAGCGTGGACTCAGCGCGGACGTCGTCCGCCATATTTCCGCTGTGAAGAACGAGCCGGAGTGGATGCTCAAGCTCCGACTTAAGGCGCATCGCCTCTTTGAACGCCGTCCGATGCCCACGTGGGGCGCGGATCTTTCCTTCATCGACTTTGACGACTACAAGTACTTCGTCAAGGCAACCGAGCGTCCCGCGAACTCCTGGGACGATCTGCCGGAGGATATCCGTAACACCTACGATCGTCTCGGCATTCCCGAGGCTGAGAAGGCTCGTCTGGTAGCGGGCGTTGCGGCGCAGTACGAATCCGAGGTCGTGTACCACCAGATCCGTGAGGACCTGGAGCAGCAAGGTGTCATCTTCCTGGACACAGACACTGCGCTCAGGGAGCATGAGGAGCTCTTCCGCGAGCACTTCTGCTCGGTCATTCCGGCTGGCGACAACAAGTTTGCTTCGCTCAACACCGCCGTGTGGTCCGGTGGCTCCTTCATCTACGTTCCCAAGAACGTGCGCGTGGAAATCCCGCTGCAGGCTTACTTCCGTATTAACACAGAGTCCATGGGTCAGTTCGAGCGTACGCTCATCATCGCTGACGAAGGCTCCTACGTGCATTACGTCGAGGGCTGCACCGCTCCGATTTACCAGCGCGATTCCCTCCACGCCGCGAACGTGGAGATTGTCGTCAAGAAGAACGCTCATGTGCGTTACACGACGATCCAGAACTGGTCGAACAACGTTCTCAACCTCGTGACCCAGCGCGCCTCTGTCGCTGAGGGTGGCGTCATGGAATGGGTGGACGGCAACATCGGTTCGCGCGTCAACATGAAGTATCCCGCCTGTGTCCTGCTCGGTGAGCATGCCCGCGGCGAGGCTCTCTCGGCAGCCTTCTCAGGCCCCGGCCAGCACCAGGATACCGGAGCTAAGATGATTCACTCGGCTCCTCATACGACGTCGTCGATCGTCTCGAAGTCCATCTCCCGCGGTGGCGGACGTTCCTCCTACCGTGGCCTTGTCCAGGTGGACGAGAACGCCTACGGTTCCAAGTCCTCGGTGATCTGTGACGCCCTGCTCGTGGACGATATCTCCCGTACGGATACCTACCCCTACGTGGATATCCGGACCGACGACGTCCAGATGGGCCACGAGGCAACCGTGTCCAAGGTGTCCGAGGATCAGCTGTTCTACCTTATGCAGCGTGGCCTGGACGAGACGGAAGCCATGGCGATGATCGTCCGTGGTTTCGTTGAGCCTATTGCCCGCGAGCTGCCAATGGAATACGCACTTGAGCTGAACCGCCTCATCGAGCTTCAGATGGAAGGAAGCGTTGGCTGATATGCCGAATTTGTCTACAGATCATTCGAACGCTGTGCTGGTGGAGAACGAGGACTTCAAGACCGGCGCTACCCGTAAGGACCGTTTCGCCTCCTTCGCGGCGGCTGACTTTGAGGTCCCTAACGGTCAGGAAGAAGACTGGCGTTTCACCCCGATGGACCGGGTGGGTGAGTTCTTCGACGCCGAGCTGGAGTCTGCTCTCGCTCTCGTGACCGCGGGCTCTGAGGCCGTTGAGGTCGTGGACCGTGACGATGTGCGTATTGGCACCGTGGGTGTTCCCGACGATCGTTCCTCCGCCATCGCGTGGGAGAAGTTCGAGAAGGCCTACGTCGTCACGGTTCCTGCCGGTGTGCCGGACTATGAGGTCGTCGTCGGCCTCAACGCGCCCGAGGGCATGAATTCCGCGCACGTGGCAGTCTTTGCCGAGCCGCACTCCACCGGCACTGTTGTTATCGAACACACCGGTGTTGGCGAGCTTAACGAGGGTATCGAAATCACCGTGGGTGATGAGGCTGAGCTGACGGTCGTCTCCGTGCAGGAAGCCGAACGTACCGCTCGCCACCTCTCCTCGCAGCGCCTACTCGTGGGCCGCAACGCTAAGGTGCGCCACATCGTGGTGACCCTCGGCGGCGACGTCGTCCGTGTCTCCACCAGCCTTGCCTACGAGGGTGAGGGCGGCGAAGCTGAGTTACTCGGCGCCTACGTAACCGAAGCTGGCGAGCATCAGGAACACCGCGTGTTCGTCAACCACGGCCCGGCTAACTGCACCTCCAACGTTGCCTACAAGGGCGCGCTGCAAGGTCAGGGTGCCCACTCCGTGTGGATCGGTGACGTGCTCATCCAGGCGCAGGCCGCTAACACGGACACCTACGAGCTCAACCGCAACTTGGTTCTTACCGAGGGTGCTAAGGCAGATTCCGTCCCGAATCTCGAGATCGAAACTGGCGACATTGCTTCGGCAGGCCACGCCTCCGCCACCGGCCGGTTTGACGAGGAACAGCTGTTCTATCTGCAGGCCCGTGGTATCCCGGAGGATATCGCTCGTCGCCTCGTGGTGCGCGGCTTCTTCGCTGAACTCGTCGAGCAGATCGGCGTTGAGTCCGTCCAGCAGAAGCTGATGGCCGCGATCGAGCGCGAGCTGGATCTTGCCGAGCTGGTTGCAGCAGGCAGCGAGGAGGAAGCTGAATGAGTCTGCAGTTCGCCTGCTCCACCGAGGATCTTGATCCCGCGGAGGCACAGCAGGTGACGCTGACCAGTGAGTCAGGTGCCAAGGTGTTGGTCGCCGTCGTCCGGGATTCGGATGGTTCGTGGCACGCCATAGGCGATACTTGCTCACACGCGAACTTCTCGCTCGCTGATGGTGACGTGGAAGACGGCACGATCGAATGCTGGAAGCACGGTGCTCCCTTCGATCTGCACTCCGGCCATCCACTCGCCCTGCCGGCAACCAAGCCGGTCCCCGTTTACGTTATTGAGATTCAAGGCGACGACGTTCTGGTAGACGTCGATGCCACCCTGTCATAGGAGTAGACCTTGTCCACACTTGAGATCCAGAACCTCCACGCCTCGGTCGAGACGGCCGACGGCCTCAAGCCGATTCTGCACGGCGTCAACCTCACCATTGGCGACGGCGAAGTGCATGCCATCATGGGCCCCAACGGCTCCGGCAAGTCCACCACCGCGTACGCGCTTGCGGGTCACCCCAAGTACGTCATCACCGAGGGCAAGATCCTGCTCGACGGCGAGGACATCACCGACGCCACGCCAGATGAGCGTGCCCGAGCTGGCCTTTTCCTGGCTATGCAGTACCCCGTTGAGGTCCCCGGCGTGTCGGTGACCAACTTCCTGCGCACCGCTAAGACCGCCATTGATGGTGAGGCTCCCAAGCTGCGTGAGTGGACCAAGCGCCTCAAGCAGGCCACCGCTAACCTCAAGGTGTCGCCGGACTTCGTGTCGCGTGACCTCAACGTTGGTTTCTCCGGTGGCGAGAAGAAGCGCACCGAGGTTCTCCAGATGGAGTTGCTGCAGCCCAAGGTAGCCGTTCTCGACGAGACCGATTCCGGCCTCGACGTTGACGCCCTGCGTGTTGTCTCCGAGGGTGTTGTTCGCATCCACGAGGAGACCAATAACTCCATCCTTCTCATCACCCACTACTCGCGTATCCTGCAGTACATCAAGCCCGATTACGTGCACGTGTTCGCACACGGTCAGATTGTGAAGACCGGTGGCGCTGAGCTGGCCGATCAGCTTGAAGAGTCGGGTTACGACGCCTTCGTGGAGGCCTAATCGTGTCTGACCAGACTCCGGCACCCCGCGGCGATTTCCCCATCCTGTCTCGTGCAGTGCGTGGGGCACAGCCGCTGGTCTACCTAGATTCCGGTGCCACCTCGCAGCACCCGCAGTGCGTCCTTGACGCCGTGCGGGAGCTCGATGTGGTGCACAACGGTTCCGTTAAGCGTGGCTCCCACCTGCTTGCTGAGGAGGCGACTTACGCCTTCGAAGAAGCGCGTGAAAAGGTCGCCGCCTTGGTGGGGGTAGAGCCGGACGAGGTCGTATGGACCTCCGGCAGCACGCAGGCTATCAACCTGGTGGCCTACGTGATGTCGAATGTGTCAGCGGGCCGCGCTGGCTCCGTGGGGCGCGCTGCCGGTTTGAGCGGTGCTTCTTCGGCCTGGGGCGATTCTGCTGGTCGCGATGACTGGGGGAGTGCATCCGGCTCGGCAGCGGGTGGGAATGCTTCTTCGGACTCAGATAGCTCGGTTGGTTTCGGTTCGATGGACGACGGCGGCCTTGCTGGCAGGTTCCAGGTGGGGCCGGGCGACGTCGTCGTCACCACTCGCGCCGAGCACCATGCCAATCTCATCCCGTGGCAGGAACTGTGTGCGCGCACCGGTGCCGAGCTGCGCTGGCTTGATTTGACGGCGGACGGGCGCATTGACCTGTCCACATTGGACGTCATTGACGAGCGCACCAAGGTGGTGGCCTTCACGCACGTCTCCAATGTGTCTGGGGCTATCTCTCCTGTTGCTGAGATCGTGGCGGCGGCGAAGAAGGTGGGGGCACTCACCGTTCTTGATGCCTGCCAGTCGGTGCCGCACATGCCGGTGAATTTCAAGGAACTGGATGTTGATTTCGCGGCCTTCTCCGGGCACAAGATGCTGGCTCCCACCGGCGTCGGTGCCTTATATGGGCGGCGCGAGCTGCTCGAGGTGATGCCACCCTTCATGTTCGGAGGGTCGATGGTCGAGGTGGTCACCATGGAGAAGACCACATACGCTCCACCGCCCGCCCGGTTTGAAGCAGGCACTCAGCCCGTCGCGCAAGCGGTAGGTATGGGCGCGGCCGCTGATTATCTCCTGGCTATTGGCATGGATAAGATCGCCGCGCACGAGGAGAAGTTGACGAAGAGGATGCTCGACGGCATTGCCGAGATTTCCGGTGTGCGTGTGCTCGGGCCGTTGACGGCGGAGGGCCGCACCGGTTCGGTGGCATTCGATGTGGAAGGGGTGCATCCGCATGATGTGGGCCAGTACCTCGATTCCCTCGGCGTGGCAGTACGTGTGGGGCACCATTGTGCGCAGCCGATTCACCGCCACTTTGGCGTGTTCGCTTCGTCTCGAGCATCCCTTGGTCCCTACAACACCGCCGATGAGGTTGATATCTTCATATCTGCCCTTGCGGGCGTCCGGAAATATTTCCGTTTGGAGGACTGATGAGCGATCTGGATGCGATGTATCAGCAGATCATTCTCGACGCGGCGCGCGAGCGTCACGGCGCGGGTGCTCTTGATGATTTTGATGGTGAGTCATTCCAGGTGAATCCCACCTGTGGTGACCAGGTGAATATGCAGGTCAAACTTTCTGCCGATGGTTCTCATATTGAGGCGATCGGTTGGGAAGGCCATGGCTGCTCGATTTCCCAGGCCTCGATTTCTATCATGACTGAGATGGTTGAGGGCAAGGACTTGAGTGAAGCAATGGCTCTCTCCGAGACCTTCCGAAAGCTGATGGATGCCCGCGGGCATGACCTTAGCGAGGACGAGACCGACACCTTGGAGGACGCGGCGGCGTTCGTGGGTGTTGCCAAGTTCCCCATGCGAATTAAGTGTGCGTTGCTGGGGTGGATGGCCATGCGCGACGCGACCGACCAGGCCGTGTTGGCCAATGAAGGAGCAGACAATGTCTGAGGAACAGTTGGAATCCGCCCCGGCGTACCCGGGCGGGGTAGGGGAGGCCGCTGGTATTCCGGCTGTTACTCCGACGGTTGAGGATATCGAGGAAGCACTGCGCGACGTCATCGATCCTGAACTCGGCATCAATGTTGTGGATCTTGGCCTGCTCTACGGCGTGAACCTTGACGGTACGAAGGTTGTCGTGGATATGACCCTGACGTCCGCTGCCTGCCCGCTCACTGATGTGATTGAGGATCAGGCCGCCCAGGCTCTGGAAGGCATGGTGACCTCGATGCGTATCAACTGGGTGTGGCTGCCGCCGTGGGGCCCGGAGCGTATCACTCCTGAGGGTCGTGAGATGCTGCAGGCGCTCGGCTTCAACGTGTAAGTTGACGGCTTTCTGGCTTTCTGAAAGGGCGACGACGGCGCCTGCTGGCCATTGGTTGACAGGGTGCTGGTTGGTTGTCTGAATAGTTGACGAGAGGGGCGGTTCCGGAAGGGACCGTCCCTTCTTGTCTGTACAGAGGCGACTATTCGGCAAGCGCATCGGCGCATTGGCTCAGTGCCTCGTGTAATGCATCGATTTGGGCATCGGTGAGCGTGCTGACCATTTGTTGCTCGACACGCATCACTTCTTCCTCGGCCCGGAGGAGCAGTGCTGCTCCTTCTTCTGTCAGTGCGGTAGGTAGGATTCGACCGGTTGTGGCTTTGTTGGCGCGTTTCACGAGTCCGCGCTCTACCAGTGAGCGTAGAAGAGTGTTCATTGTTTGTCGGGTGACGAAGACGTCACGCGCTAAATCAGAGTTTGACGCGCCAGGATTCAGGCTGAGGGCCTTGAGGCAGGAGTATTGGGGCGTCGTGAGCCCAAAGGGCCTGAGCCTGTCATCCATTGTGGAGCGCAGTGCGGACTGGGCACGTTTCAGTTGATAACCAACTATTCCGTTGGCGTCACGATATTGCTTCATGTCAGCATTCTGACATATAGTTGTTTGTGTCAGCATTCTGACATTCATTATATGGAAGGAAATCTCCATGGCTGTCACCGGACTTGACTTTGTTGCGCTTCAGGTACGCGACGTCGAACAATCGGCAACGTTCTACGAGAAGCAACTCGGCCTCACCCGCGCACCCTTCGCCCCACCCGGGGCGGTGGTATTCACAACGACACCAATCCCGTTTG
Organism: Actinomycetaceae bacterium; assembly: GCA_039812645.1. GTDB lineage: Bacteria > Actinomycetota > Actinomycetes > Actinomycetales > Actinomycetaceae > Ancrocorticia. The sequence goes on along the minus strand of JBDIAV010000038.1, from coordinate 1,601 downwards.
CGGTTCGTGAGCCGCTACCCGGTGTCGACTTGAATGAGGTCCCCCAGCCGGGAGTGGGTGTTGCGTTGTGGCTGTACTGCGACGCCGTCGTCGCCCTCCATGAGTCTCTTGTCGCTGCGGGTGTGGAAGTTGTTCACGCACCGGAACCGGGTCCATTCGGTATGACGTTCACATTCTTGGATCCTGAGGGATACGCGATCACCGTCCACGATAAGGGATGAGGCGGGGTCATCCCGTGCAAGGGTGGTTGTGCGAATTATGTGGCGGTGAGAGCGGGCTGTGTGCCATTATTGGCGGCTGACCTGCTCTCGCCGCCATCCAGTTAACAGCACTTGGCTACCGGGATGCTATGCGTTGGCATATCCCGGTATTTATTCGTAACAGCCGGTTGCGTCGGATGATTTAATGGTTCGCATGACCATCTATCTTGGCGGAGGCGGCTCTGCGGCCCAGGAATCGCAGGTGTGGCAGCGAGCTTTGCGCGATGTTGACAGGTTTCTGTACTGGCCGTTTGCTCTGCCGGATCATATGGTTGTGGGGGCCGAAGAATGGCTAACCTCCAGTCTCCGTGAGTTGGCGATCGACGTGGAGGTCGAGACGTGGGAAAGTCTCGCCGGACACTCGCCAGACGAGTTGGCGCCTTTTGACCTGCTATTCGTTGGTGGCGGTTCCACCTCGAAGCTCGCCCAACATATTCGTGATCATGAGTTTGAAGCGGCCATTCATAGATATTTAGAGGGCGGCGGCAGCTATTACGGTGGCAGTGCTGGAGCCGTGCTTGCCGTTGACTCCATCGATATTGCCGCGCTCGTCGACAACGATCCTGACGCGGCTGGCGTCAAAGGACTCGGCCTCATCCGTGGTGTGTCGATACTTCCGCATGCCAACTTCTTTTCGTCGGAACGGCAGCAGGAGACTGCTCGCGAACTTGGACAAAATGTCCTTCTGCTGCCTGAGGACTCGGGTGTGATGTACGACGGCGCCGCCCTCCACGCTATCGGTCCCGGCGAAGTTCGCTTCATGGCCCCGGACGGCGAGATTTCCAGACTATGACCAGAATTCGTGCGATCGGTTTCGATCTTGACGGAACGCTGTTCGACCACCAAGGATCCGCGAACACTGGAGTCACGGTGTTCCTCAAGACTCTCGGTTTAGAGCCATCAGACGAAGCGTTGAAGCTTTGGTTTGGTGCTGAGGAAGAGGCGTTTGAGGAATGGCGGGCTGGTCGAATCAGCTTCCAGGAGCAGCGCAGGCAAAGGTTGAGAATCGTGCTACCAGCGCTCGGTTTCGACGTCGAGGACAAGCCGCCCGGGTTGGATCAACTGTTCGAGCGCTACTTGGTTGAGTATCGGGCCGCCTGGGCTGCGTTCCAGGACACGGCGAGGGTCTTGGACCAGTTGCGTTCCGAGAGATTTAGGCTGGGACTATTGACCAACGGGAACGCGCAACAGCAACTCGACAAACTCAAGAGAATCGGCATACTTGACGCATTTGACACCGTCTGCATTTCCGAAGAGATCGGCGTGCAAAAGCCCGATCCACGGGCATTCGAGATGTTGGCTGGGCGCCTCGGCTGCTCACTAGATGAGTGCCTATTCATC
>JBDIAV010000037.1:0-26645 GCA_039812645.1 Actinomycetaceae bacterium | reverse complement strand
GTGCTGGTGCTGGTGCTGGTGCTGGTGCTGGTGCTGGTGCTGTGTGGGTTGCTGGAGGTTAGCGCTGATAGGTGGCTGTGAGTCGTGCCGTGGCAATGGTGTGGAAGAGTGTGTTAAACGCGAGTGCCGTTGCAGTGATCTCGTCGGGCGGTAAGCCGAGGGATGGAACATCGAGTGCGTGCACCACGAAGATATAGCGGTGGACGTGGTCCCCGTGTGGTGGTGCTGCTCCCACGTAGGTGAACTCGCTGGCGTCATTGCGGACGTGGCTGGCGGCTCCGGGGAGGAAGAGGTCAGAGCGGCCGACGTCTTGGTCGAGGCTGGTGGTGTCGGAGTCCAGGTCGAGCACCGCCCAGTGCCAGTAGCCAGCGGGTGTGGGAGCGTCGGGATCGAAACAGGTGAGGACGAAGCCCTGGGTTTCCGGCGGAAATCCACTCCAGGAGAGTTGTGGGGAGACGTTGTCTCCGTCGTCGGTGTGAAGGATGGGCATGGGTTCGCCGTCGACGAGGTCGGTGCTTGTCAGGGTGAACGTCGGGAACTTGGGGAGAAGGTCGTAGGGGTCTGGTGCCATCGGTCGTGTGAGATCCATATCACAATGGTAGGCGATCTCTGGAAGTGGTGTGGGACGGGCGCCTTGCGGTTGTGAAAAACGGGGGTGGAAATGTGTCGGAGGTGGGTTTTACTCTAAATATCGAACATAAGTTCGACAGAGAAGGGGTGGAGGATGGTCGATCGTCTGACAGCAGCACGGCAGGTTCTCATGCAGGCGGAAACCGCAGTGGGATTGGAAAGAACGAGCCCTCTTTCGTATGTCTCAGCGTCGAGCGGCCAGGAAAAGAATCCGCTGGTGGGATCTAGCGAAGGCGTACCCGGTGAGTCTGAGGAGTGGGCAGATCAGATGGGGTGGCCTGTTCCCCATGGTCTTCACTCGCTCTTCCCCTATGGGCTTCGTCGCGGCTCCACGGTGGGAGTGCGAGGAAGCCGATTGGCTGGCCTTCTTATGGTAGGGCTCGCAAGTTCACAGGGGGCATGGGTTGCGTGTATTGGGATCCCGGACATGGGGTGGGGGATGGCACGGCTCTTCGGCGTGGACTTTGAGCGCTTTATTTTTATTCCTGGGTGCACGGATCCCCTGTTGGCGCAGGCAATCTCCACGGCTATCGACGGATTCGATGTTGTTCTTGTTGGGCGGCAGGTGATTCTGGGATCTCATGAAAAAAGACTCCTGGCGCGGCGAGCACTTTCCCGGCAGGTACTGCTCATTGGGGAGGGGTGGGAGAGTCGTGAACAGGTTCAAGGGCAGTTGATTGCTGTCGAGGGAGTGAGCGCGGGAAATGGACATATTCGCGAGCTGCTCCTCGATGTGTGCCGGCCGGGAGGCAAGCCCAGCAGGGTTGCCATTACCAGTCAAGGATGGCGTGTGCACAAAAAGTTGCAGCTTGTGCCGGTGTCATCGATGTCGAAAGCGGTGGTGTCAAAGAGTGTGGAACGAGGAGCATTGCGTAGCGCAGAGGAGGGATCTCCGAGCCCGGTACTTTCCAAAATTCTGGAGTCAGCATCGGTTCGGATGACATCGGAAACAACGAAAAATTCCGCGAAGGGAGCGGGGAATGGAGGAACAGATGGAATAGCGGCGCGTGAAGCTTTGGCCACCGAGATTTCGATCCGTGCGTTGGAGATGGTGCCGTCGTGACGAGGGAAGGAGATGAAGCAGTAGGGATCGGCGAGCGGAAAGAGTCCTTTCAGGGAAGCATATGGGTGCCGAACTGGCCGGTAGCGGCCGCCGAGCTTGCGGGGGAAGCTCCCATGGGTATCCCGGTGGTGGTGTGTGGAAACCGCGGAGTGCTTTCTGCCAACTCATGGGCGCAGCGCGGAGGTATTGCGATCGGTATGAGCAAACGGCTTGCACATTCCATATGCCCGGAAGCGGTAATACTGCCCCCGGATCCTGAGAGAGATGCGCGTCGTTTTGAACCTGTGTTGCGGGTACTTGACCAGCACATTGCTCGCGTGACGGTTCTCGAACCTGGACGCGTCATTTTTGCTGCGTGGGGTGCGGTGAGGGCGGTGGGGTCTGCCGAGCTGCTGGCCGAAGTAATGACAGGAGCGATAGCGGATGGTGCCGGATGCGAAGCACAGGTGGGTTTTGCGTATGGCACGTTAGCCACATTGCTTGCGGCACAGGAAAACAGGAGTATTTCTGCCAATGAAGTGCCGGCCTATCTGGATTCACAGCGCACCTCCGTTCTTCTTCTGGCAGTGAGTACACCAAGCGCTCGTGATGAGGTGACAAACTGTATTGAACTGCTCGACAGGCTTGGAGTGCGCAGTCTCAAGGATGTCCGTGAGCTGGGAAGAACACCATTAGCAACACGTTTTGGGGCAATAGGGATCTTTGTCTGGCAACTCGTCAATGGCGAATCTGTCGGGGCAGCAGATGCTAGTAGAACTATCCCGGAATTTAACTTCGCGCGTGCCTTTGAGCCCCCATTAGGCAATGCTGAGCGGGCAGCGTTCGCGGCTAAGGAATTAGCGGAAGAACTGGCAGAAGAAATGCGCTCGCGTTCCCTAGCGGGTGGACGGTTGACGATCACCGCCAGCCTCGTGGGTGGAGAGGAGCTCCAGCGTTCCTGGGCGTTGGATGGTGGGGGCATCAAGGATGTTGTAGACCGGGTGCGATGGCAACTGGGGAGCTGGGTGAACGGTACGCAAGGTGGTGTTCAGAGTGGTGAGGGCATCACCGGGCGCAGCTGGGGCCAAGGACATGCCTCAGTTCGGGGTGGTTCGGTTGGTGCTGTGGGTTTTGTTGGAGGGAGCGGTGCAGGTTGGGGTGGTGTTGGGTCTCGCGCGGACAAATTCAGCAACGAGGAAGACAACAGCGAGGACACCGCGGTAGCACGCCTGGAACTTTCCATGACTGAACTGTTGCCAGCAGGGGCACGTCAGCAGCCATTATGGGGTGGCAAGAGCATTCACACCGTACAAGCCCAGCGAGCTGCCGTACGGCTGCAAAGCTTGCTAGGAGAGGATGCTGTGCGTGTGCCCGAGAAGAAAGGCGGGCGAACACCACGCGAAAAGTATGTAGATCGGGCGTGGAATGAGGCGAAGGGTAGCTCCGCCGCGGCGGAGCTACCCTGGCCCGGGTCACTTCCCGAGCCAGGCCCTAGCCTTATCCATCCAGAGCCGCCAGCAGTAGATGTTTATGCGGACTGTGGACATCCTCTTGTCGTCACCGGGGAAGGAATATTGGCGTGCGGCATGGGATGCGAGGATCCTCGGCCGCACGCAGTAAATAGGGTGGGTCGGGCGTTCGTCGTCGTCGACTATGCCGGACCATGGGTCGTCGAACAACGATGGTGGGCAGATTATCAACGCCGCGCTTATCTTCAAGTTGCTGGATGTGACACAGCCTTGCTTCTTTACGTTGAAAAAGGGCAGTGGAGGGAGGAAGGGAGATATGTCTAGAACACCTCGCAAGGTTCCCTACGCTGAACTGCATGCTCATTCTGCCTACAGTTTCCTCGATGGGGCGTCGTTGCCGTCGGAGTTGGTGGAACGGGCCTGCGAGCTGGAACTTGACGGTTTGGCGATTACTGATCATGACGGATTTCCCGGAGTGGTGCAGTTGGCTGAGGCTGCGCGTACCTCGGGACTCCCCGTTGCGGTGGGAACCGAGCTGAGTCTTGATCGACAGGGGCTCGCGCAACAAGAAGTAAACCGAGGAGTACTTGTTGGGGGAGTTGAACCCCCACTCACTTTCCAACGGGAAGAGGATGTACGGCAAGAGTCACCCCGTCTCGTTCATCATCACCACGACAAATCTTTGCGCACCGGGCAACCAGATCCCGGGGGCGAACACATCCTACTTCTAACGCGAGGAGCACAGGGATACCAGAAGTTGTCGCGCACAATCGGTCTTGCCATGCTCGCCAGCGGGAAGAAGGGGGAAGCGCACTACACTCTTGAAGGTCTAGCTGACGTGGGAAAAGGCGATTGGGTGGTTCTCACGGGATGCCGCAAGGGGGCGGTGCGGCGCGCCCTAGAATCGGAACCTGGCCTGTGGGCGCCGGACAAGGCAGCCCAAGAAGTAGATCGGCTTGTCGACACTTTCGGACGAGAAAATGTGTTTGTTGAACTTACCGCCACTGGTTCACCTCTGGACCGCGAGCGCTGTGGTCTTCTTGCCGATCTCGCTCGCCGATTACATCTGGAAGCTGTGGTAACAGGCAATGTGCACTACGCGAGGGCGAGCGATCGTCCCGTTGCCGATGTACTTGCCGCAACGCGAGCGCGGATGACGCTTCCTGAGATTAATCCTTATCTCCCGGCGTCGGGACAGTATCTGCGTTCGGGTGCGCAAATGCTACAGATTCATCGGGACCACCCGCATGCTGTTGCTACCTCGGTAGATGTGATGGAGGAGTGCTCCTTCGATCTAGTTCTCGTGGCACCCGAGCTTCCACCGTTCCCGGTGCCAGAGGGACATACCGAGGAAAGTTGGCTACGGCATCTCACCCACAAACGCGCTCGCGAACGATACGGATCACCGCAGGAACGTCCTGATGCGTGGAAAACTATCAACCATGAACTAGATGTCATTTCGCTTCTCAAGTTTCCCGGCTACTTTCTTATCGTCGAAGAGATTGTCTCTTTCTGTGTGAGTGAGGGGATCTGGTGCCAGGGGAGAGGGTCGGCGGCCAACTCTGCGGTCTGTTTTGCGCTGGGCATTACCGCGGTGGACGCGGTGCAGCACAAGATGCTCTTCGAAAGGTTTCTCTCACCTGACCGTTCCGGCCCGCCGGACATCGATCTCGATATCGAATCGGGCAGGCGTGAGGAAGTCATACAGCATGTCTATGAGAGATATGGGCGCCAGTGTGCGGCGCAGGTTGCCAATACCATTACCTACCGTCCTCGTTCGGCTATTCGTGATGCTGCTCGAGCCCTGGGGTATGACCAAGGGCAGGCCGATCAGTGGTCGACAGGAGTGGAGCACCGTGTGCCGCGCATGAAAGGAAAGGCCCCCGATCCCACCAACGAGCTTCAGGCGGCACAGAGCCAGGAATTTAACGTCATCCATGGCCGCGCAGCTGGCTTCGCGCATAATTGGGAAACTGGTTCTATTCCACCCGATGTCGCTGAGATTTCCGCACGTCTTCAGCGGCTGCCTCGCCACCTAGGTATTCATTCGGGAGGAATGGTCCTCTGCGATCGCCCGGTGATTGATGTGTGCCCAGTCGGCTGGGCGCACATGCCAGGGCGCACGGTACTGCAATGGGACAAGGACGACTGCGCCGAAGCCGGACTTGTTAAATTCGACCTTCTGGGTCTAGGAATGCTCACGGCCTTGCGCATTGCTTTCACGGAACTGACCACGCGGGGAATTCTAGGAACCAACGGGCTTCCCCTCGATCTCCACAACATCCCGCAAGAAGAGGAGCGGGTATACAACCTCCTCAAGGCGGCGGACACCGTGGGAGTCTTCCAGGTGGAGTCGCGGGCCCAGATGGCCACGTTGCCGCGGCTGCGGCCATCGGAGTTCTACGACATCGTCGTGGAGGTGGCTCTTATCCGTCCTGGCCCCATTCAAGGACAGTCGGTTAGCCCATACCTGCAACGGCGCCGGGAACAACGCCAAGGAAGGAAGACGTTCGACTACCCCCACAAACTTCTCGAACCCGCACTTGAGAAAACCCTCGGTGTGCCCCTCTTCCAAGAACAGCTCATGCAGATTGCCATCGACGCCGCAGGCTTCACTCCAAACCAAGCGGACAAGCTACGCAAGGCGATGGGTTCCAAGCGCTCCCACGAACGCATGGAGGAACTGCGAATTGCTCTGATTAACGGTATGGAAGAACGGGGTATTACGCACGACGTTGCCGAAGAAATCTACGAGAAGCTTCAAGCCTTCGCTGAGTTCGGATTCCCCGAATCCCATGCCTTCTCGTTTGCGTACCTTGTGTATGCGTCTGCCTGGCTTAAGGTGTATCACCCGGAAGAGTTTTACGCGGGCCTTCTCGCCGCACAGCCCATGGGCTTCTACTCCCCACAGTCCCTCGTAGCCGACGCTCGACTTCACGGTGTGCTCGTGCTTCCCCCGGACGTCAACACATCGCAGGCTGAGGCCGCCGTCGAACAGCGTCCCACACGCAAGCTGGCCACTATCCACCCGCTAGTTAACGCAGATCCACAGCGCGCCGTACGCCTTGGGCTATCCTCTATCCGCGGACTCGGAGAAGCAAAAGACCGAATTCTTCGCGCCCGAAACCATCGTCAGTTCCGTGATGTAGCTGATCTTGCCCATCGAGCCAGACTCACCCAACAGGAACTCGAACTACTCTCCTCCGCGGGTGCCCTCGAATCCCTCGGTGTAGGCAGACGCGAAGGAATCTGGGCTGCGCAAGCATTGGCTGATCGAGGCATTACGCAAGGTATGTGGTACCAGCCCACCCTGCCAGGTACCGAAGCCACAGGTGCCCTCCCCGCACTCGCGATGATGAGCGAAGCGGAGGAAACGGATGTGGATATCCGCATGACGGGAATCTCCACCGCCACCTATCCCACCCAGTTCCTCAGAGCAGACTTGGATCGGCGTGGAGTGCTTAAGGTAGCGGAGCTGGGAAATATCTCCGCAGGGGAAAGAGTATTCGTCGCCGGAGTGGTGACACACCGTCAACGTCCCCACACGGCACAAGGCGTCACATTTATCTCCCTGGAGGATGAAACTGGGCTACTCAACGTGGTGTGCTCGCGGGGGCTGTGGAACAAATACCGCGACATTGCTCGGCGCAGTCAAGGTCTCATCATTCGGGGAATGGTAGAACGAGGAGATGGAGCCATGAATTTTGTTGCGGACCAACTGGAAAGCCTCGCATTTAATGTCAAATTGCGCTCGCGAGACTTCCGGTAGATGTTCCATGCACAGAGGGATGGTGTGGAAAGCGCACAATCCTTGGAAAGCAGATGGGAAGTTTCTCGCGTGGCTTCCCACAAACTTCTGCATGAATTGCGAGAAAACCCCTATGAGGCTACCGGCGTAACTCCTCACGGCTTCTCGTAGCTCCAATACCGTGTCCACCAGCTACCATAATGAGGAGATCCCGCCGATGGGTTCGGCGCAACCTCCACGAAAGGCGAACACATGGCTGCATATCTCAAGGTAATCCTTCGTTTGGCCGCTAAGGCCGGTCCGGTTGCCCTCATTGTTGCTCGGGAACTGGCCCCTCAGATTCAGCGGATCCTCAAAGAGAATCCCCATGCATTTGCGGCCATCACCGGACGATTCGGCAAGGTTGTTGGCTCCAAGAAAGAAGGCAATTCACCCAAGGGCCTGGAAAGCCGCAGCCTTATCCTGAGAGAGCAAGTCACCTATCTCTATGCTTCGGCTAACACGGGGGACGTGGCGCGCCAGGCTATCGCGTGGCGCAACGAACTGGAAGCAATCGAGCGTGCGCTTCCTGTCATCAAGGCGATGAGCCGACGCCAACAGATCGTCGAGCGTCGCAAGTTGGCCAAGAAGCTTGATGACCTCTCTGGTCAGATCTTCGCGGCGAGTCTTATCGACGAGGTGGAGGACGCCGTCGTCGTTCACGATGGAATGAAGGATGGCGAAGCGAGCAGCTCCGCAACATCTGCGGCGGCCAATGGTTCCGAACCTTTGTCTTCTGAGGGTGAAAAAGATGCATCGTAAAGAAGCGGGATCCTTCTGAAACGAACGTGCGCCGGATCAAAGAGTTTCTCTTGTTGTGGCGCCGTTTTCTTCGTTCTCTCCTCGATTTTTACCTATTGAAATTTCACTACACCTCTCGAATGGGAAAAAAAGAGAAAAACCCATAGTATAGAAAGGTGTAGATACGTCATATCATAATGGCACCTTATAACGTCCAAGGTAGGACAAAGTGGCTGTTGTGAATATGGCACGTGGTGACGGCAAAGGAACGGGGCGCAATGTCCGAGCAACTTGAGTTGAAAGCAATTGCGAAGATGCAGGAAGCGGGTATGGGAGAGGCTGAAATCTCCTCGTTTGTTCGAGCGTTGCGGAGACTCGTTGCGGGGGAGACTGCGTTCTTACCTGAGATTGACATTGCCCCCTTGGAGGATCTGGACAGCTTGGCGGATCTGGGGGCCTTTAGTGGAGATTCGGAGGCCCTGAGTAAGACAGCCGTCCTTAAACTCAACGGTGGCATTGGCACCACCATGGGGCTTCGTGGGCCCAAGTCGCTCCTCGAGGCTCATGATGGCAAAACATTCCTTGATATCGCTATTGCCCAGGTCAAGAAGCTGCGGGAAAAGTATGGCGTTGAGCTTCCTTTCATTCTTCTCAATTCTGACGCCACGGAGGAGCAGACCGCCCAGGCGCTTGTCGGCAAGGGGGTGGAGGTTGATGGCATCCCGCTGTCGGTTCTCCAGACTGTTGTTCCTCGTCTGAACGCCCAGACCCTTGAGCCCATCGAATGGCCTGCGAATCCTTCCCTTGAGTGGGCGCCTCCAGGGCACGGTGATCTCTACGGCGTGCTCATCCGCTCTGGACTCCAGGACATTCTTGTGGAGAAGGGGTATCGCTATCTCTTCGTGGCCAACGCGGACAATCTGGGTGCCATGCCTGACCCGGCAATCGCCAACTGGTTTGCTCAGACCGGGGCGGACTTCGCTGCCGAGGTAGTTCGCCGCGGACCCATGGACGTCAAAGGTGGTCATTTTGCACGGTTGCGCAGAGACAACACCATCGTGCTGCGCGAGTTGGCGCAGACGCCCAGTGACGACGTGCCATACTTCCAAGACATCAAGCGTCACGCCTTCCTCAACACCAATAACCTGTGGCTGAACTTGGAGTCGCTAGCGAAGCTGAGCTCGCAGGGAGGGCCGGAATTGCCCTTGATTGTCAACGAGAAGGTCGTGGACCAGAGCGTCGCTGATTCGCCACGAGTCATTCAGCTGGAGAGCGCGATGGGCTCGGCTGTGGGGTCCTTTGCTCACGCAGAACTTCTGGAAGTAGACAACACTCGGTTTATCCCGGTGAAGAAGATGGCTGATCTCCTCCTGCTTCGTTCCGATGCTTTCGAACTGACCGAGGACGGGGAGCTCGCAGACCGTTGCGAAGCACGCCCCGTCGTCGACCTTGATGACACCTACTTTTCACGCTTTGAGGACTTCGTGGCGCGGGTTCCTGAAATTCCGTCGCTCGTGGGGTGTCGGAGTTTTACGGTGCGAGGGGACGCTGCAATCCCGGCGGGATACGTTGCCGAGGGAGACGCCGTTATTGCGGCTCGCTGACGACGTTCGCGCGCAGACTGCACGGTTCTGGACGGTGCAGCTCTGACTTACTAACGGAGTTGAGGGGGACGACGGCGCCCTGATGGCACGGTTTTATCCACTAACAGTGAGACAACGGAGACTCGGTGGAAGCTCTCGCAGTACGGCGGGCGGGGCTGACACCGAGTTTTCCGCATGTTTATGCCGAAATTGTGGGGATGGGGTGGTGGGGTGGACGCGGTTACCGGGCTGGGCAGCGGAAACGCGACGCAGGTCACGCCAAAAAGAGGCTTCTCGTTTTGTCACCCACCTGAAACGCGTGCTAAAGTTTTATCCGTTGCTCGGGGAGACAACCTGAACAACAAGTCACCTGCGCGGGTGGCGGAATAGGCAGACGCGCTAGCTTGAGGTGCTAGTCCACGTATAGTGGGTGGGGGTTCAAGTCCCCCTCCGCGCACAGAAGGAAAAGCTCCTGACCTGGGAAAACATCCCGGATCGGGAGCTTTTTCGTTGCTTGAAACCACTTCGTAGTTGTGTGAAACCATTTCGTATTCGTCGCATGTGCTGGCTCGATACTGGCGGGTTATAGGGCTGAAACAACCGAAAGAGACCACTCACTCATCATGCTTGGACGTTCCCATGTTGTCTCCGGTTTGGCCGGGGCATCACTCATTCTGACCTTCACCGATCTTTCTGACCGACCAGAGGTTGCGGCCACTACCGTTGCCCTGGTGGCAGGCTCGGCGATCCTTCCTGACATCGATCACCCGGGTGCCACGATCTCACGCTCGCTCCCACCGTTGACACATGCGCTTTCACGCCTTGTATCCATCGTTTCTGGTGGCCATCGCAAAGGGACACACGCGATCATCGGATGGTTGTCCTTTGGGCTGGTGGCGTTCGTGTTAGCGTCCTGGCAATGGGAGGCTCCTTCTCTCACTCTTGGCCCGCTCGATGTGCCACCTGACACCATTTCCCCCGGACTGGGGCTCATTGCCGGATTTCTTGCGGGTATTGCCCTGACAGCACTCCACCTCGATCCCGGCGGTGTGCCCGGATGGCTTGTCGCCATCGTTATGGGAGGTATCGCCGCCCGGGCGGATATTGACCCCGTGGTCGTGGGCGCCCTCGTCACTGTCGGATGCGCGATTCACGTGGTCCTTGGAGATGGACTAACCACCAAAGGCGTCCGCTATCTCTACCCGCTCATCAAGACGCGGTTCAGGCTTCCAGTTCTTGGAAAAACGGGTTCGCGGCGTGAGATCATGTATGTCACTGTTCTGGCCGCGGTTGCCATAATTGCACCTCTGTTCCAGACGATTGTTATTCCATGGATGCAGACGTTCTGATACCCAGCATATTTGTGCACTGGGTACCTCTGACATTCCGGTGCTACCGCCCAGATATTGACAAAGTGTGCCACTTTAGTGGGGTTATTGTCATCTACACCCTACACAAAACAAACTGCATTCTGGTAGCTTGTACGTAATTGTTCATTCATGGCTGCTGAAAATAGCTTGATGTTGTTTCGAACGTGGGTGAATGTGGGTCCATTAATTCTCATCATGTGAAGACTGCATGTAGTGAGCTGATCCATGGTAATCGCTGAGATCGTCCTTAGAAGGTGAATATATGAACAGCCAGAGATTGTCGCTGCATATCGTTATAGCAGTACTTTCATCGGTCATGCTCGTACTTCTTGGTGCCTCAGCGGCCCATGCGGACCCTGCCTCTCGTGAGGAAGGATCGATTACTATCCATAAGCTTCAGAACATCGTTGGGGGAGGAACGACTACCGGGGTAGAGGATAGAACCATTGATTTTGCGGAGCATCCTCCGCTCAGCGGCGTCACTTTCACAATCCAGCAGATTGAGGGCGTCGATTTCTCGGTCGTTGATGGATGGAATGCTCTTGAACCGAAAGTGGCAGCTTTTACTCCTGGGGATCCCGCAGATGGCTATGGTTTAGGAACTCTTGGAGGCGCAACAAGTTTTGTCACCTCCGCTAGTGGCCTTGCTGTCTTTGCCAACCTCTCGACGGGTGCTTATCTTGTCCGTGAGACGGCAGGAAGCAGTGCTCCTGTTGATCCGTTCATCGTCACGGTCCCGATGGCGCACCCGCATGATCCCGCCACATGGAACCATGACGTGCATGTCTATCCGCAGGGCCAGGTGGTCAAGGCTGAAATGCTTATCTCCGGTGATGATGCTGCGTTGAGTGTGGAGAACATTGGGCAGCAGACCGACTTTGTCCCATTTTTTATGGACAGGGGGACAATCCTTGTAACCGGTGTGGGAATGCTTCTCGCACTTCTCAGCATGATTGCGCTTGCCCACAGCCGGGTTATCACAAACACCTGACCGACCGCTCCTCCGAACGTTTACCGGGGTGGAGGTCTAGTTCCTAGCCCGCGTATCGGTACACATCATACTGTCGCCCGGAGGAATCTCCCGAGGTGGACAACGTGCTGGCTCTCAATCCGGGAAGACGGGCGTTCTTGCTGTTACGCTTACCGCTGGCTGCATCGGCGACGACGTTTTTGACCCCGGCGCGGTCTCCGATCCAGATCATTACAGCACTGTTAGAGTCTCTTGTGATAAGCACGTCGCCTGGTTTATACGAGGCGGGTTGATATTCTTCGGTGCTTCCAACTTTGATCCAGTTGTTGGCGGGATCGGCCAAGTAAGCGCGCTGTGCTCCGATCTTCGTGCCTGGGAAGCGTGCATCCGTCGTATTCTGCACGACGGTGCCAACAAAGGCAGAGGCCGCAGCAAACTCTTCGTCGTCGGGAGCTAGGGTTTCGGCCCCGGCGGCCCTTCCGAGTTCATTGGCCCGCTGTCGTGCAGCGTCATACCATGGCGAGGCTTGGCCAATATCGCGCTTGCCTCCTCCTGTATGGGATACCGGAGCTGCCTTAGTCCCTTTCTTGTAGAGGGGATAAGCAAGATCGATCGCGAGGCTCTTCGCCGAGGAGAAGTCAGGGCCATCCTCATATCCGGCGGGTTTGCCGATGAAACGCCATACCTCGTAATCGCGCCCTCTCGAGTCTGTTCCATCTTTCAAGGCGTTGATGCGCAGCACGGGAAGCTTTGCACCGGTGGAACCTTCAGATCCATAAGAAGACTCGGCAATGACTTCCTTGAGTCCGTTGTAATCGCCGATCCATATAAAGGTGTGGCCACCTTCTTCGTCGGGTAGCGAAGAGAGTCCGCCGCCATTCGAAATGAAGATATCGCCTGGCTCATATTTCTCTGGGCGATAATTCGCCGCAGATCCTATATTGACCCAGCCGTTCTCCGGCTTATTGATGTACGCGTATTGATTGCGCACGAGGTTGGAAGGGAAGTTCGGATCCAAGGTGTTGTTGATGACGGTGCCCGTAAAAGCCGAACAATTTGCCCACGAGCGGTCCCTTAAGGGCCTAGAAGAATTCCAGGTGTTTGCCGTCATGGCGATTGCACGATCCCGAGCCTGTTTGTAGGACGAACTGACAAGCTTCTGATCGTTATCTCCCCCTCCTGTATAAGCGTAGGGGTGGGATTTCTCGCCGTACTCTTTGCTAGGACCGTAGAGGGGATAGGACAACGAGATGGCGAGAGCTGCTGCCGAGGAGTAATCGGGCGTCGACGGCGGCGCAATGATCGCATGGAGTTCCGAAAGAATCTCTTGCGCCAGAGTGACGAATTGTGGTGTCTCGGCAGAGCCCTGCGGAGCCGTCCCCTGGGCCTTGTGTGCTGGGAGGGCAATAGTATGAGGTGCCTCCGCGGACGCGGCAGGAGATGCGCTTATCCCTGTGACAAGGAGGAGCGTCGACAGTAGCAATGCTGTCGTGTTTCTGACGAAGGGGATCACCGAAAAGGTGCCGATCCTAGAACGGATCATCATATCGTGTATTTTCACCGTCTTTTTACTCCCCAATCAGAGGAGCCTGGAGGAATTAGGGAATTGTACTCGAACAGAGTGACATACTAGCTCACCCACGAAGAGAAACAAATAGGGGAGGAGATCCTCTCCGAGCATTCTTTCAGACTTGGCAGCAGAGAAGCCGTCAATATTTGATCCAAGATGTGTAGGCACTGTAGCAATACGACCATGAGTTGTGCTGGCTCCTTGGTACATGCTCGCGAATGGTCCGGCATTGATGAGTGACTGATGGGTAGGCTGGGAGTAGGACAACAAAGGGGACCACTTATGACTACCGCCAGCCACATGCCGCATGGGCTACTTTTCGATTTGGACGGAACGCTTCTGAACTCGGAGTGGTATTGGCGCGAGGCGGAGGGAGGTGTCCTTGCCAAGCATGGAATTGAGTACACCGACGAGCTTGCGGAAGCTGCGATTGGCATCCCGCTCTCCCTGTGGATCACGCGCATGCGCGAAAGGTTCGGCATCGCCGCCTCACCGGAGACGATGGAACGTGAACTGATCGATCTTATGGCTGAGTTCACCGATTCCCGGCCAACCCTTTGGCGGCCAGGCGCCTACGAACTCCTGGAGCGATCTGTGGAACTGGGAATCCCTACGGCGCTGGTTACGGCGTCACCACAAGTGCTCGCGGACGTCGTGCTGACGAAGGCTCCCGCAGGCGCCTTGCAGACCTACATTGCCGGGGATATGAAGATGGCTCCTAAGCCCGCCGCGGATCCGTACCTGGCCGCGGCCCAGCTGCTGGGTGTCAATCCCCAGCATTGCATTGCTTTCGAAGACTCCCCCTTTGGGATTCGGTCGGCCATGGCGGCGCGCACCCACGCGGTTCTTATTCCGTTTATCGTCAAAGTCCCGGAGTTCGACGGTGTTGTGACCGTTTCATCTTTGGAAGATGTCGACGACGACTTCCTTCGCCATGTTATGACTCTCCCGTTGCCTGCCGGTGATCCGCTGGACGGAGCGCTAGAGTAACACGGGACGTGAGTGCGGACGAGGAGAAGCCTCGAGCGAACGCGGTAGACTGGCGGGCATGCAACCGAAGGTTCTCACAACGAATAGGCTCACACTGGACATCCCCACGCCGGGCGATATCGATGAGATCAACGAGATCTGCCAGGACGAACTGATCCAAAAATGGACGACGGTGCCCGTTCCTTACACTCGCGATTCGGCCGTTTTCTTCATTGAGCAGCTCGCAATTCCGGGCTGGGAAAAGGATTCGCCCACCTGGTTCATCCGTGAGATTTCCGCGAAGAATAACGACGACGGTGCCACCACGAGTCCGATTGTGGGCGCCATTGCTCTGACCCGCGAAGTGACCACGGCGGAGATCGGCTACTGGCTTGCCCCTGAGGGGCGAGGTCGCGGCATCATGTCCGAGGCGGTGCAGGCGGTTCTCGATTTCGCTTTCGACGAGATGGGTGTCGAGTCGGTTCAGTATCAGTGCCAGGTAATGGACGGCGAGCCGAACTGGGCCTCGGCCAAGGTGGCGTGGCGCGCTGGTTTCACCTTCGAGGGCCTGGTACGCAAAAACCGAACCTCCAACCGCGGGCAAGCGGTGGGTGTCCTGTTGGCTTCCCTCCTAAAAGAAGATCGGCGCGAGCCGCAGCACGCTTGGTTTGGTCCGAGCGCTAAGCATCCGGCGATCCCAGATTCGCGAGATCCCGAGGCCCTCGTGCGCCAGTTCCACGCTACGTACAATGCGCCGATTGCCACCGATGGCCCACGTGTTGATCGCGAGCGTATCCACATGCGCATGCGGCTCATTGCCGAGGAATTCGCGGAGTTGGTGGGAGCTGTTTATGGCACAAAAGCTCGCGGTGGGGTCGAGGCCGCTTTCGAGCAGGCTGTAAAGGACGACGACGGCACCCGTAACACGGTGGAATCCGCAGACGCCTTAGGTGATCTGGTTTACGTCATTTACGGAATGGCCCTCGAAATGGGTATCCCGATGCGCGACGTGCTGGCCGAGATCCAAGCCTCGAATCTCTCGAAGCTGGGGGCTGACGGTAAGCCGATTTATCGCGAGGATGGCAAAGTTCTTAAGGGTCCAGGTTTCTTCTCACCGGACATTGCCAAGGTGTTGGGCCTTTCGTGATTGCGACTCGTTCGCAGATGTAACGGTGAGGGGCGGGCCTGCGCGAGAAGCGCAGGCCCGTTCCGCATAAGTGCATGATCCTCGCCTTCCCGGCCTCGCTTCGTTAGCATGGGGTCTATGGCGCACATCACAGTAGACCTGGCGATTATTGGTTCGGGTTCGGGAAACACGCTGATTACTGATGACACAGCGACGCTGATTGCAGATAAGAGCGGTCATTTTGGCGGCACCTGTCTCAATGTGGGGTGCATCCCCACCAAAATGTTTGCTCGGACATCCATGGTGGCACGCAGCCCGGAGGAAGCGTCGCGACTGAGTCTGGAACAACATACCGATCCCGTCGATTGGCGCGCCGTCCGTGACCGCATTTTTGGGAGGATCGATGCCGCCTCTACCTCTGGCCTGAAGAACCGTGAGCAGGCGGAGAACGTTACAGTAGTGCGTGAGGCGGTGCGCCTCACGAGCCCTACGAGTTTTGTGACGGAGAGTGGGACGCACGTCGAAGCATCGCAACTGGTTCTCGCGGCGGGTGCTCGCCCTATGCTCCCCGATGTTCCGGGCATCGATCTCCCAAGGGTGCACACCTCGGAGACCATCATGCGTCTCGGGAAGCTGCCACGCAGGCTCATTATTCTCGGTGGTGGATTTGTGGCTTGCGAGTTCGCCAACATTTTCTCAGGACTGGGGAGCCACGTTACCCAGATCAACCGCGGCCCGCGGCTCATGAAGAAGGTTGATGCCGAGATTCAAGAAGCGTTCCAAGTTGAAGCGAGTAAACACTGGACCGTACGCACCGGACGCTCCCTGCACTCTATGAGAGCCAAGGGACCACAAGCTTTAGCTGTCGAGGTGACGCGCGAGGATGGCGAACGGGAGGTCTACGAAGCGGATATCGTGCTCGTCGCGCTAGGCCGCACGCCAAATTCTGATCTTATGGGAGCCGCAGAGGTAGGGATTGATACGCACGAGGACGGCCGCGTCGTCGTCGACTCATATCTCAGGGTCCAATCCGGGGGAGAGCCGGTACCGGGACTGTTCGCGCTCGGGGATATCTGCTCGCCCGCACAGCTTAAACACGTGGCGAATCATCAGGCGCGAGTGGTGGCACACAATCTCAAGCATCCCGAGGAGCTGCGCGAGGAAGGGAATATGCCGATCCCGTCGGCCGTCTTCACTCACCCAGAACTGGCGTTCGTGGGGTGGACCGAAGAGGAAGCGCGAGATGAGATCGGTTCCGGCAATGTTGTGGTGGCCACTCAGCGATATTCGGACACTGCCTACGGGTGGGCGATGGAGGATACCGTTGGTCTCTTCAAAGTGGTGGCTGACCGCCGAAATGGGAAGATTCTCGGCGCCCACGCGATGGGGTATCAGGCATCGCTTCTCATTCAGCCGGTGATCATGGCGATGAGCTGTGGGATCCCGGCTCAGAAAGCCGCACGTGGTCAATATTGGCCACATCCGGCGCTTATGGAAGTGGTAGAAAACGCTCTGCTCGGAGTGAGTAAACGGTAGCTGTGAATAAACCGTAGCTCCAGGATGGTCAAGCGATACTGGGGCCATTGATCCTGGCCTGACTGTTGAGATGGAAAACGTCCTTGGCACACAGGAACTTGTGCGCCAAGGACGTTGCAGATATTAGCCGCGAATCAGCCGATACGAACGTACACCGGGTCGCCGTATACCGGGCCCTCGGCGACGCCGTCGGCGGGGTTGCGAGCGGCGATGTGATAGCCGTTGCCGGTGTAGATGCCGACGTGACCGGGCCACCACACGAGATCGCCAGGCTGAGCCTCAGCAGCTGAAACCTGTACGCCTGCGGCAAGCTGAGCAGAATCAACACGCGGCAACGAGATGCCGATCTGAGCGAAGACGAAGCTGGTGAAACCGGAGCAATCGAATGCGGTGGGGCCGGCTGCTCCCCAGACGTAGGGTGCGCCAATGTACTGGCGGGCGATGTCTACCACACTGCCGGTGGCCGATGGCGCGGCAACTTCCGTGGGCGGCTCAGCCTCCGCAGCGGAAGATTCTGCGACAGGGGGCTCCGCGGCAACCGCAACAGCTTCACCTGTTGTAGCGGACTCGGTATTTACTGGTGCAGTGGCCGGGGTGGGCGCGACAACCTCGGGTTCCGGCTCAGGAGGAAGCTCAACGCTGATCGAGACGGGCTCCAGAGCGGGACCCTCGGTGACCCCCACCGTAAGTGGTGCACTGACTGGAAGGGTTGCTGCCGGCTGTGTGCCGCGAGGGGCAGTGAACGATGCGAGTGAAACCGACTCCTTGCTGGGGGCTACACCCTGGGCCGAATTGCTGGCAGCCAGGGTGGGAGGCACGATACCCACGACGAGGGCGCCGGCGAGAATGCCAGCAACCTTGGGGGTAACGGTCTTCTTGGTGTTGTGAGTCAATGTCACTCCTAGACATCGTCGCGCTCTCGTTTCCTTGAGCGCGTTATCTATTTGTTACTTTCTGCTGTTGACGCTACCCCATATCGGCGATTTTTCATGGATTAATCGGTGTTGGATAGGTAACAATCTGTTATTTACGTATCTCTGACTTCTTACTTTGGGACCGAAGTCTGGGCTCCTCGGCGAGAGAGCAGGAAGTTTTGTTCGTCCATTTTTCAACCATTTTCTCCGACCTCTCGGCCAGTGACTTCCCTGGTGGCCGCATGTTTCGAGGCGTTGGAAAGCATCAAACGTAGACTGGTGCAATGACCATACAGAATTACGGCCTCCCCGATTTCGCGTCGGTGCGGCCGGACACTATCTCACATATCGTCCGCCAACTCATCGATGAGCATCGCACCCTTCTCGATACGGTGGGGGACTCGGCCGAGCCAGCGACCGTCGAGAATACGCTTGTTCCCCTAGAGACAGGCGACGCCGAGCTTTCCCGCCAGATCCGAGTGATGTGGACGTACGCCAGCTCGGTGGGCGGCGAGGAATGGGATCGCGTTGAGTCTGAATTGGTGCCTCTCCTTACCGCGCACGAGGACTCCATATACATGGATCCGCGCCTCTACAGTCGGTTGGAGGAGCTGTCCTCCCAAGAAAACGATCCGGAAACCGCTTGGGTGCTCTCCGAACATCTCAAGAACTTCCGCGCCCGCGGTGTCCACCTCGATTCGGAGTCTCGCGGACGTCTCCAGCAGATCAATGCCCGAATGGCCGACCTCAAGACCCAGATCGGCCAGCTCATCGTTCAAGCTAACGGGGAGGCGGCTCTCCCGCTGACCGAGGACGACGTCGTCGGCCTCACCGACTCTCAGAAGGCCGGACTTGCGGGCGATGCTGCCGCCAATCCGGAGATAGCGCAAGGTGCACCCTATCTGCTCACCATGGTGCTGCCCACCCAGCAGCCCATCGCGGCATCGCTCACCAAGGCCAACGTACGCGAGCGTGTACTGGACGCGTCAATCCACCGCGCAGACGGCCATGATGGAAGCGCCGACACCCGCCCCCTCATTCTTGAACTGGTCAAGCTCCGAGCTGAGCAAGCGCACATTCTGGGCTTTGAGACGTTTGCTGAGTATGTCGCCTCCCGCGGCACGGCAGGCTCCTCCCGCGCGGTCTTTGAACTTCTCGACTCGATGGTGGTGCCTACGGCAACAAACGCCGAAAAAGAAGCTTCCGATCTAGCGGAGCACTACCAGAAACATCTAGCCCGGTCGGACGAAGAATTTGGCCCCGCGGACTGGACGTACACGCAAGAGCACCTCCGTCAGGCCGCTTTCTCCCTTGATGGCAGCGAGCTGTCAAAGTACCTGGAACTTGGGAACGTGATTGAGAAGGGCGTGTTCTTCGCGGCGACACGACTCTATGGCCTGCAGTTTGTTCCCCGTGACGATCTGGCGGGCTATGCCGCCGGTGTCAAGATCTGGGAGGTTCGCGAAGAGGACGGCTCGCTTATTGGCTTGTTCCTTGGGGACTATTACGCCCGCTCCGGTAAGCGCGGTGGCGCGTGGATGCACGAACTACTCATCCGTTCCGAGAGGGGAGATGACTACACCATCATCTGCAACAACCTCAACGTCACGAAACCGGCAGAAGGGGTACCCACGCTGCTGACCTGGGACGAGGTGCGCACCTGCTTCCACGAGTTTGGGCACGCATTGCACGGCTTCCTTTCCGCAACCCGGTGGCCCTCAGCTGCCGGCACCAATGTTCCACGTGACTTTGTCGAGTTTCCGTCGCAGGTCAACGAGATGTGGGCGTCCCATCCGGAAGTCCTCGACAACTATGCCCGGCACTTCGACACCGGCGAAGCGATGCCTGACCAACTCCGCGACGCCCTGTCTGCCTCAGAAGGATTCGCGGAAGGATTTGCCACGTCGGAAATCTTGCAGGCCGTCCTCCTCGATCAGGCGTGGCACCGATTGGGTGTGGATGAGGTTCCATCTAGTGTCGACGACGTTGCCGCGTTCGAATCCGAAGCGCTCACGAGGGCCGGAATCGCCTCGCCGTGGATCCCACCGCGCTATCGCACCACCTACTTTGACCATATCTTTTCGTCCGACTACTCAGCCGGATACTACTCGTACCTGTGGAGTGAGGCGTTGGATGCCGACGTCGTTGACTGGTTCCGTACCGAAGGCGCCTGCGACGACGACGGCGGATTGAACCGCACAGCCGGAGAAGCTATGCGTCGAAGCATCCTCTCGCGCGGAAACTCGCGCAATCCAGTGGAGAGCTTCGAGGAATTGCGCGGGAGATCGGTGGACACCGCCGCACTGTTGCGCCGGCGACGGTTGGTCTGACGGAGAGCGAGCTCTGAGAAAACAATGCGGCCCCGACCGAAAGATCGGGGCCGCATACTGCTATTAACTACGTTAACCGAAGGCTGTCAGCGGAGAACAGCGGGGGTGTCGACGTCGTCGCCATTCCAGTCCCCGAAGTAGTAACGGGAACCGCCGGAGCCGAACTCCTGGATGTCGTCGGCGTTACCTCCGGACAGTGTGTTCTTCAGGAAGAAGGTGTTGTCACGGCGGACGGCAAAGCTATCCTTCCCATCGCCGTCCCAATCACCCACGTAGAACTCGTCACCAACCCGACCAAAGACGAGTCGGACATCCTCAGATCCTCCGGCAAGCGTGTTCTTCGCGAGAATGACGTTGTCACGAACGATGGCGATTGTGTCCTTGCCGTTGCCGTTGAAATCACCGGAGAAAGGGACGTCGTCGGCGCGACCGAAGACGAAGCTGGTGTCGGCGTCTCCTGCGGAGAGTGAATTACGAACAAAGATCTCGGCACCTCGGCGGATGGCAAAGGAGTCCTTACCGTCACCGTCCCAGTCGCCAACAAGTGGTACATCACCTTCGCGTCCGAAGACGATCGAGGTGGACTTCTTCATGTCGTATGAATTGGAGTAGGTGAAAGTATTTCCCGAATGGAAGGCAAGAGTGTCCTTACCGTCGCCATCCCAGTCACCCACGAGAACCTGACCATCAAGCACCGGTGACACCACAGCGGCCACAACCTCGGTCCAATCGTTATGTAGATCGATTCCCGGAGCCTGAGGGGCATTGACGACGAAGGGAGCCGTCACCCACTCATCGGTGTTCTTATCGTTCTTTGCCTGACCCACGCCACGAGAAGCTACAACCTCGAAGACATAGCTGCCGTTAGGAGCCACGGCGAGATCCAAAGGATCCTTGGATGCCTGATAGGTACCGTTCCAGCGCGAAATAATGACATACCCGTTCGTCACCGCGAAACTGTTCGAACGATACAGCGGGGCAAACGACGTGAGAAGCTTGCCCTTCGAGCCGTCCGCATTCGCATGGTAGATATTGGCAGTCAACGACTGTATTGGATTCTCGGCAGAGACGGCGAGAGCCGGAATATCAGTGCCTGTCATTGTGAATGAACGGCCTGATTCTGCCTGCGCATAATTGCCGCCACCCACAGAATAGAACGTCGCTGGTGGGGTAACCGGAGCATACGGATCATATCCGAGAGCCTCAAGAGCACTAGCCGGGTAGCCGGTAATGTCCATCCAATTAGCCAGCAAGAAGGGGCGGTCGGTCTCGTAATCGCCCTTCATACCGAAGAACGGGACCCGCTGGATGGTGTTATCTGAACCGGTCAGAACAACGTAGCCGCCGTAAAAAGTACCGGGCTTGACTGCATCGCCGCTCCAGTACTTGAGGGGCTCGTTAATGGTGACGGCGACTGTCCGGGAGGAATACGCCGGAACCGTAATCTTCTTCATCGAGAAGTCAGTAACCTGGGCGATCTCGATGGGGATCTGGGTCTTGGTATTGGAGTCCTTGTTGCGACCGTAGACCGTCAGTGGGGAATCGTCGAGCGTCAGGGTGTAGGTGACATCGTGATCCATGTTGTTGGTGATGGTCAAGTTGGTGGTCTCGATCTTGTCGCCATCGAGGAGATTAATCTTAGAAGGAGTCACCAATGACGCGGCAGCGGTGGCTCCCTGACGTCCCGATGTTGCCTTAGTCAGTGAAGCAGGAATATTAATAAGGCCTGCACCCTGGCGGAAGACCGCCTCAGGAAGCCACGTGCCCACGACAGATACCTTGTGGTTGTCCACTGGATTGGCATTGTTTTGCAGGAGGGCTCGCACGTCCACAGGTGACAAATCTGGATTGACATTAAGGAGAAGCGCAACGGCACCGGCGACATGAGGCGCAGCCATCGACGTTCCACTCAGCGACGCAAAACCTGAACCGTTAGCGTCAGGTGCATCAAGTGGGTATGCCGAGAAGATGTTGCCTCCGGGCGCAAGAACATCGGGCTTCAAGGTGAGATCACCGGCGACACCCCAGGACGAGAAGCTCGAAATGTCTCCCCCTACAGGATCCTCGGAGACCAGGACCTGGTCGCTCCAGGTCAGAGCAACGGGGGAGTCTGCGGGTGCCTCGTTGACTGCCTTATGAAGGGCAAGGCCGTCAACCATAGTGATGGACACTACCGGGATAGCAATGGGTGTCGGGCCATCGACGGAGACGTTAATGGTGCCAGGAGTATTATTCGCGATAATGACACCGGCCGCCCCATCATTCTGGGCCGCCAAGACGGTGTTATAGAAGCTTGGAGAGCCGCGGAAGATGAGAACAACCTTGCCGTCGAAGGGTCGTCCAGGCAGGTCCACCCCACCAATTTCTTGGCCTGGAGGATAGGTCACGAGCTCAAACTCGCCCTGCTGCGGGGCGATTGGGGCGGCGCCTGCTTGGATATAGCCGTACAGCTTGCCAGCAACGTCAAAAGTGAACTGCTGGACGTGAGTATTATCGACGGAGCCGACGGCGATGGCGCCGTCGGCAATGCCGGGGGCACCACCGTAGAAGATACCCTTGTCACCGGCGTTTCCCTGGGAGGCGGTGACCACAACACCGGAGGCAGAAAGCCGATCAGCGGCCACAGCCGTAGGGTAGTTCGGCCAGACCATACCCGAGGCACCAATAGAGATATTAACGATGTCCATGCCATCGCTGGCTGCTCGCTCCATGGCGTGGAGCATGATCTCCGAGGTGGTTGAGCCAACGCAGCCGAATACCCGGTAGGCACCGAGCTTGGCGTCGGGGGCGACTCCTCTGAAACTAGACGCAGTATCGTTACCCGCGGCAATACCCGCGACATGGGTGCCGTGGCCACCGCAATCGTCAGGATCATCGTCTGGAGTAGCGATGGGGTTGTAGTTAGGGAGTGCTGGATCGGCGTTGAAGTCATCGCCTACAAAATCGTATCCGGTGATGACCTTTTCAGAAGGGAAGGGGGTAGTATTCGGGACTCCACTGCCACCAAAGACGGTGTTGTCATAGTCGATGCCTGTATCGATAATCCCAATCTTGATACCTTCTCCCGTGGCACCGTATTCCGCTGCGAGAGATGCGCCGGTCATATCATTGGCATAGATCTGCTCGGTCGCTGAGGTGTCACCTGGCATGGTCTCGGGACGCTCGACCTCCAGGACAGGGAAAATACCCACGACATTCTTTAAGTCGGAAATTGCCCGGAGCTCTTCGGAATCCGCGAAGACGGTGACGCCATTCCAGAGATTGAAGAAGTTGTCATCGACCTTGACTCCCACATCAGAGACCTCATTCGAGAAAGTCTTCTGCTGAGCCGTAATCGTGGAGAGAGGGCCACCTTCGATGACGGGCGCTGCACTGAGTTCAACGAACCACTTCCCGGTGTAGCCGGGGGTTTCCAACGCCTTATTGACAATGCCGTCAACATCAATCTCCACATCCGTGGATTCTGTTTCAAGGCTCATCTGCGAAAACGCGGATTTATCGACCGCGCTTTCGGCTTCCGCGACGGCTGGGAGTGATGTTCCCAGCACCAGCGCCATTGCCGTGGCAAGAACCCCGAGGGTTTTACTTGCGGTGGAGTGGCTTTGTGTCATTCTTTCATCCCTTCAATGATCGATATGCACAGAGAGAATAGACTCCCCCTTCTTACATCATCCCTGTCTTGTCTGAACTTGCGTGGACAGTGTCAGAATGTGGACGAAATGCCTGCTCAGGACCTGTTTATAGGGTTGAAAGATGTGAGTGAAACGTCAAGAAAAAGGCAGTGATTTCTCCCACGAATGTGACATTTGATGTAGGAGTGAAAAAATCAACATGAGTAACTCAAAAAAATCGAGTAATTGTGAGTGCATTTTAAGGAAGGGGTGCGTGTTGACGTCCTGAAAGAGGTGTGTGCCTGTGGGGCGTGGGCCAGCTATTTCGTCGCCCGGGAAGGGGAGAGAAGAGGCACGAGAAGAAGACCTGCTGGACGGTGGAACAAGAGCAGAAGTGGGGGTTACTCTTGTGCCATGGCTATTGACCCACGCGCAGCCCTCGACGGGCTTATTGGTGCACTTGAGGCATTTCATCAGGCAGCAACAACTGCCCAGGATCCTGATGCGGACAGCGTTGTGGAGGCTAGCGACGCCTTGGCGGATGCGTACACCTTGTACGACGACGTCATGTTCACTCGCTACGAGATTGAAGCCCCGTTGGACGTCTATTTTGCCGACGACGACGTGGAGGACGATTTTGAGGACATCGATGATGACGCGGTGATCATTGATGATGATGACGTGCTGATCGTCGACGACGATGTGGACCCAGATGATCTGGATTCGGATGATTTCGACGATGACGATATTGTCGATCTTGACGAGAGTGACCTGGAAGGCCCCGACTACCTATAGGCGGAGTTAAACCGTCGTCGATACGGAGTGTTAAACCGTCTCCCTTAGGTGGGCGGGGTTTAAGCCGTCACCTCGCTGAGAGTTCGTTCAATGAGTGACGGAAGCTCCATTGTGGAGTCGAGGATATGGCGGAACTGATTTGCCGTTCGCGCGCCTGTGAGCGCCGCACTCACCCCCGGTTGATTAAGGACCCACGTCAAGGCAATTCCCGTGGGAGATGTGCCGAGGCCTTCGGCCGCCGTCGCCACTGCTTCAACAAGACGGCGTGGACGTGACTGGAGGTAAGGGTCCACGAATGCGGCGAGATGGTCGGAGGCAGCACGGGAAGTCGGGGGGATCGACCGGCGGTACTTTCCTGTGAGCGCACCCCGACCGAGCGGGGACGCAGCAAACAGACCCATCCCTGTATGGGCGGCCATGGGGATAATCTCGTCCTCGCATGCTCGCGCGAGAAGTGAATACTCAGTTTCCACAACCGCGAGCTTGGGTAAATGGCGTTCGGAGAGGATCTGTTGAAGGATGGCTCCACGCCACGCCGGATACCCCATGATCCCGATATAGCGAACCGTTCCCGTCTCGACGAGGGAAGCGAGAGCCGCGGCGGTCTCCTCGTCCGGGGCGAGAGGATCCGGGGCAGCAACAAGCAGAACATCCAGATAATCTGTGCGCAGACGCTCCAGGGAGTTGCGTACAGAATCGAGGATGGCGCCCCGACCCGCGCCAAACCGTGAGCGCGGCCCTACCGAGGCGAAACCCGCCTTGGTGCACAGAACGACATTGTGACGGGCAATCTTACCGTCGAGCAGGGTGCCAATGAGACTTTCGGCGGCGCCAGAACCGAAAGCGGGGGAGGTATCAAGAAGATTGCCTCCTGCGTCGAGAAGGGTATACAGCTGCCCGATGGCTTCACTTTCGTCAGTATCGCGGCCCCAAGTGAGTGTTCCAAGCCCGATTTCACCCACGACAAGACCACTTCGACCCACTGTGCGTTCCCTCATAATGTTAAGACTAGTGCAACAACTCGTGGAGATGCTTCGGGCGTCCGGTTAAGCTGTCCGCCGTGGGTATTTTTGAAGCAATCATTTTGGGAGTTCTCCAGGGAGTAACGGAGTTTCTTCCCATTTCCTCCTCGGCGCACATTCGTATCTTTGGCGATTTGTTTGGGTGGGGAGACCCTGGTGCCGCCTTCACGGCTATCATCCAGATCGGCACCGAGGCAGCTGTGATTAGCTACTTCTG
Source organism: Actinomycetaceae bacterium (assembly GCA_039812645.1). Taxonomy (GTDB): domain Bacteria; phylum Actinomycetota; class Actinomycetes; order Actinomycetales; family Actinomycetaceae; genus Ancrocorticia. Next base: position 963 of record JBDIAV010000037.1, on the reverse strand, counting down.
GCGCGATATTGTCCGCATTATTTCCAAGTGGTTCCGGGCTATTCCCTTCGTTAAGTGGAAGAATCCTGTGGCACAATCCGATCCGGACGTGCGCATGGGCTGGATTGTTATCGTGGGTACGCTGCCGATCGGTATCCTGGGCCTGCTCTTCCAGGACACGATCGAAACTAGCCTGCGTAACCTTTACATCACAGCCCTTGTTCTCGCGCTTTTCGCCATTCTGCTTGGCCTTGCCGATCGTTACTCGCGCCGCACTAAGACGCTGGATAACATCACTCTGGGAGATGGCCTACTGCTCGGTTTTGGTCAGGCGATGGCTTTGATCCCGGGAGTGTCCCGTTCCGGTGGCACGATCACCGTGGGCCTCTTGCTTGGTTACACCCGTGAAGCTGCTGCCCGCGTGTCCTTCCTTCTAGCGATTCCTGCGGTTCTTGCTTCGGGAATTTTCCAGCTGGCCAAGTCGTCTGACGCGGGGACTCTTGCTGTTGGGCCAACCATCGTTGCCACTGTCACTTCGTTTGTTGTTGGTTATGGGGTCATTGTATGGTTCCTCAAGTTGATCTCCACGAAGTCCTACCTGCCGTTCGTGATTTACCGCCTGCTGCTTGCCGCTGCGGTGGTGGCGCTGCTTGGCATGGGTGCGCTGTCGGTGTACTGATCGGATCTGGTGAGGGTGAAGGTCCTGAGTGGTCCGACCTCATAAAAATGTTGCATGTGAGGGGGTCGATACGGTCATATAACCGTATCGACCCCCTCACGCACATCAAATCTTGGGGATGCCACGCTGTATCCCAAAAATGTTGACTCCCCGGCTGTGAGCTGCTTCCTAGAAGTTGGACTGAGAAATCAGTGACCAATGAGTGGGGAGCAGTTCACTGCGTGACCGGGGAGTCCTCATGTCTAGACTGTCGTGCTGTCCAGACTGTTGGTGTTTTAAGCCGCTGGTGTCCTTAAGCTGTTGGC
>JBDIAV010000036.1:0-26748 GCA_039812645.1 Actinomycetaceae bacterium | reverse complement strand
GCCCGGTACCTCAGGAGGTGTACCGGGCCCCGCCCTTGCTTGTAATGGCTATGAGGCGGGCCTTGATGCCTTTATTGGCAGCAAGGCCGCTGTGATAGCCGTAGCTCTCATGAAGCCTACTTGGGGCAGGCCTCGCCAGAAGTATCGATAGAGATAAATCCGGAGCCGCCGAGGTTGATACCGCTGGATGAACCAGCACTCGCGCCCACCTTTTCCGAGGCACCCACGAAGGAAACGGACGACGAGGTTGCGTCAGTAGTCTCAGACTCTTCATCGGCGACGTCATCAGAGAAAAGATCCTGGGCGGAAGCGGAGTTGTACTTCTCCTCGTCGAGGATGCCCTCGCGCTTAGAGACGATAAGCGGGACGAGAGCCTGGCCGGCAACGTTCACTGCGGTGCGGCCCATATCCAGGATCGGATCGATGGCCAGGAGCAGACCAACGCCTTCGAGGGGCAGGCCCAGTGTGGACAGGGTGAGTGTCAGCATGACGGTAGCGCCAGTCATGCCCGCGGTGGCGGTGGAACCGATGACAGCTACGAAGGCGATAAGCAGGTACTGCGTGATATTGAGGTCAATCCCGAAGAACTGCGCCACGAAGATGGCGGAGATGGCCGGGTAGATTGATGCACAGCCGTCCATCTTTGTGGTTGCTCCCAGAGGAACGGCGAAACCAGCGTAGGCTTCCGGGACCCCAAGGTTGCGGCTAGTGACGCGCTCGGTTACGGGCATGGTGCCGATCGAGGAGCGCGAGACGAAGCCCAGCTGAATAGCGGGCCAAGCGCCCTTGAAGTAGCTGACGATTGAGAGGCCGTTGAAGCGCAGCAGGATCGGGTACACCACGAAGAGAACAAGGGCGAGGCCGATGTAGATTGCACCGGCAAAGCGGGCGAGGGAGGCAAGCGATGCCCAGCCGTAGTCGGCGATAGCGAAGCCGATGAGGCCCACGGTGCCGACGGGGGCAAGACGGATGATCCACCACAGCACCTTCTGGACGACGGCGAGCAACGAAGCGTTGAAGGTAAGGAACGGATCGGCCTTCTTGCCCACCTTGAGGGCGGCGATGCCGATAACGAGCGCGATAACGATGATCTGCAAGACGTTCGGGTTCAGGTAGCCGGAAGCACTGGTAATGACGCCATCAGCATCCGTCGCCGTCTTGATACCCACACCGGTGCCGAGGAAGTTTGCGGGAATAATGCCGTTCAGGAAGTCGAGCCACGAGCCGGTACGGCTTGGACCACTGGCTTCGTCAATCGTCACTCCGGTATTGGCGCCGGGCTTGAGGAAGACACCCAGTGCAATACCAATGCTCACCGCGATGAGGGCGGTGATGGCGAACCAGATAAGAGTCTTGGCCGCAAGACGTGCGCCGTTGGCCACGCCGCGCAGGTTGGCGATTGAGGCAACAACAGCGGTGAAGACGAGTGGCGGCACGATGGCCTTAAGGAGCGTCACAAAAGAGGAGCCAATGGTGTTCAGGGTAGTGGTCAGCCAGTTAGGATCGCCATCGGGAGTGCCGTTGGGAACCTTGCCCATGCTCAGGGCGAGCCACCCCAGCAATACACCGGCAATAAGGCCAATGACGATTTGTGCGGAGAACGAGGGCCAGCGCAGACGGCGCTTGCTCTCTTCTTTGGTTGAAGAGGGGGAAGACATAATGTTCTCCTCGAATCGATCCTAGATGGCAGTATTAACCTAGTTGATTAATGGGTTACTTAAGGGTAGGTCTGTGTCCTTGTTGACGCAAGGCCGTCATGGTAGGAATCACATGGTGAGACTTAGGTGTGATATTCCGGGTGAAAATGTTGGATTACCCCAGTTTTTCTCCGTGAACCCCACCCACAGGGTGAGAACACCGGCGGAGTCCCCAGAGGCGCCGGGCAGAATAGAAGAGGTTGCGCCGATACCAGGAGGAAACCATGAATCTCACCGATGCCGAACTTATCGGTCGCCTTCAGAGCGTTATGCGTGGCGAAGTTGATGGTTCAGTGCGCCGCCGTGCTGAATACTCCACTGATGCGTCCACCTACCGTGTGGTGCCGCGGGCGGTGGTGTTCCCGAAGGATGCCGCGGATGTGGCAGCCGCTGTGAAAGTGGCGCGCGAGACAGGCGTCCCCGTGACGAGCCGCGGTGCCGGAACATCGTGCGCTGGCAACGCCGTCGGTGAAGGAATCATCCTCGATTTCTCACTCCATATGAATAAGATCCTCGATATTGATCCAGCGGCGCGTACGGCACGAGTTCAGCCGGGTGTTATCGAGTCTGATCTGCAAAAGGCGGCCGCGAAGTATGGGCTGCGTTTCGGTCCTGATCCTTCCACCCAGAATCGTGCCACCTTTGGCGGAATGATTGGCAATAATGCCTGCGGCCCGCACGCCGTGGCATACGGGCGCACCGCAGATAATGTGTACGAGATGAACGTGCTCCTCGCCGATGGAACCGAGATCGTCGCGGGCAAGGGAGATCTTCAGATTCCCGGCCTGAAAAGGGTGGTCGATGAGCACCTCGCAACCATTCGTGTGGAGATGGGACGCTTCAAGCGCCAGGTCTCTGGATACTCGCTGGAGCACCTGCTTCCCGAAAATGGCGCCGACCTAGCCAAGTTTCTTGTTGGATCCGAGGGCACACTCGGTATCGTCACCGAAGCAACGGTGCGGCTTGTTCCGGTGGCATCCACCCCCGCACTCGTTGTGCTCGGCTACGAGGATATGCCCTCCGCTGCCGACGACGTCATCCCGTTGCTTGACTTCAAACCGCTCGCGGTAGAGGGTATGGATGCCCAGCTCGTTGAGGTCGTGCGCCGCCACAAGGGCAGCGTTCCAGACCTCCCACCCGGTGGCGGATGGTTGATGATTGAGATTGGCGCGGAGGATGGAGAGGACGAAGCCGCTGTTCTTGAGCGTGCTGAGGCACTGGCCGCCGTCGCCAATACGGATAACTATCGGGTCTGTCCCGCGGGCCCAGTGGCCAGCGAACTGTGGCGCATCCGTGCCGACGGGGCGGGTCTTGGTGGGCGCACGCCGAGCGGAAATCCGGCCTGGCCGTCGTGGGAGGATTCCGCGGTGCCGCCCGAGCGCCTCGGCGATTACCTCCGCGATTTGCGGGCACTGCTCGATAAGCACGGGCTCGATGGGCTGATGTTTGGTCACTTCGGCGACGGCTGTGTCCATCTGCGCATCGACTTCCCGATTGATACGCCCGATGGTGTACCCATGTTCCGAGAGTTTATGGAAGAAGCCGCTGATCTGGTGGCTTCGCACGGTGGAAGCAACTCCGGCGAACACGGTGATGGCCGTGCCCGCTCCGAGATGCTCCCGCGTATGTATTCGTCCGAGATTATTGAGATCTTCACCGAAGTGAAGAAGATCTTCGACCCCAAGAACATTCTTAACCCCGGTGTGCTGGTGCACCCGGATGCGGTGGACGCCTTCCTACGCCGCCCTCATGCCCGCGTCCTCACCTATGGTGGCGGCTTCCACTTCGGAGAAGACGATGGCAACTTCACCCAGGCCGTGCACCGCTGCACCGGCGTGGGTAACTGCCGTGCCGACCGTTTTGATGCCGGATTCTTTATGTGCCCGTCCTACGCGGCCACTAAGGACGAGAAGGATGTCACCCGCGGCCGTGTGCGCGTGCTGCAGGAAATGGCCAACGGTAGTCTCATCAAGGATTGGGACTCGCCCGAGGTGCTTGAATCACTTGATCTCTGCCTCTCCTGTAAGGCCTGCTCGCGTGACTGCCCCACGGGAATCGACGTTGCCCGCTACCGCAGTGAGGTGCTCTACCGCGCCTACAAGGAGAAGGTGCGCCCGCGCACGCACTACACGCTCGGTAACCTCCCCTTCCTTGCGGGTGCGGTCACCAAGGTGCCTTTCGTTGCAGCGATCGCCAACTTCGTGATGGGGCTGGCACCCATCCGCTCGATTGGTTTCCGCATCGCCGGCATCGACCCGCGCCGTGGCATGCCTTCCTTCGCCACGAAGCGCTTCTCGCGCACGGCGGAGGCTAAGGCTCTCGGAACGATTGAATCGAATGAACTAGCGGCAATAGGCCGCGCCTCCCGTTCAACGCTGGTGGACGAGGATCTTGACGCGAAGCTTGCAGATAAGCGCTATGTGGTGTTGTGGGCGGATTCCTTCTCCGAGACACTGGACTCGCGCGGAGCGCGCGCCGAAATCGAGGTGCTGCAGCGGGCTGGGTACACCGTCGTCGTTCCACCACAGGACACCTGCTGTGGTCTCACAGCAATCTCCACCGGTCAACTGGACGCTGCGAAGAAGAAACTCAGCCACCTGCTCAGCGTACTTGCCCCCTTTGCGGCGAGCGGTATCCCGATCGTGGGCGTTGAGCCATCGTGTACCGCGGTGCTGCGCTCGGACCTAGAAGATCTGCTTCCCGAGGATCCGCGCAGTGAGCTTATTGCCAAGATGACGTACACACTAGCTGAGCTGCTCACCGCGCCTGCGCCCGTAGGACCCGGCGAGGACTTCACGGTGCCGGATCTTGAGGGCGTGGAGATCGTGGCGCAACCGCATTGTCATCACTACTCGGTCATGGGATGGAAGGCCGACGAAGAGCTGTTGCGCCGCTCCGGCGCCAAACTTACCAAGATCTCCGGCTGCTGTGGGCTCGCAGGAAACTTCGGCATGGAGCAAGGGCATTACGACGTCTCGGTGGCTGTGGCCGAACAGAAATTGCTGCCGACGCTGAGAGACGCCAACCCTGAAGCGGTCTTCCTCGCGGACGGATTCTCCTGCCGCACCCAGGCCAGCCAGCTGGAAGGTTCGCACGGGATCCATCTTGCCGAGTTGTTGCGCGACGGCCGAGACGCCGCCACACGGGCGGGTGCCACGGGGCGTGTGCGCTCTTAACGGCTTGTCCCTGGCATGTTCAGGAGCCTGATTCCTCTGATACCGGGAGTTCATTGCTGGTGACCACGTAGCCGTTGATGAACCGAGCGATCTCGTCGAAGGCGAGAGTACGAACTTCACGGCGGGACAGAATGACATCGTGGATTGCGCTGTCGAGCTTGATTAGAGTGATGTGATTCCCCAGATCTGGAACTCGTTTCCAGATCTGGGCCACATCAAGCACGCTGTCCGCACCGCGATGATCTTCGCTCCACTCCATGGCAACAATCGTGCGCCGAGAGGTGAGAACCAGTACCGGGCAGGTGATGTCTAGTCCTTTAGCGACGCGCGCGTGCCCGTTGAGAATCGCTGACAACCAGGCTGTCCGCACGGGCGGCGTCCCCCGATATCGAGGATCTGGTTCCCAGCCGGTGGTCCAGAATGGATCGTCTGTGCCGTCCGGTGCTCCGGGGATAAGATCCTCGCCCTCGCCGAGCCCCGCCGTGAGTGCGCGCTGATAAAAGCCCGTATCCGCAAGAGGAATGACTGTCTTGGGCGAGGCGCGCGCCACCATCTCCACGATTGGTGTACCCAGCTGACGTGCCATCGTTGACCCTTGGAACTCGAGCCACGGCGAATTGAGAACCAAACCGGCGATCGCACCCGGGTGTCGGTCTGCCCATAGCGAGGCAATGAGCCCACCGGTGGAGTGCCCGTAGAGCACGGCAGGGATGTCGTAGCCGTGCTCTCCGAAGATGACGTCAAAACAGGCGTGCAGTTCGTCGTCGTACTTCCGCAAATCGGTGATGAACCCGAAAGTTTGCCATTCACGCAGGCTGCGTCCGTACTTTCGCAGGTCGACGGCGTAGAAGACCCCGCCCGCGAGCGCCACTCGCCTGGCTAGTTCGCGCTGGTAGAAGTAGTCGTTCCAGCCGTGGACCGCCAGGAATACGAAGCGGGGGATGGGGGTGCGCTCCGGGCCTGTCGGGTCCAGTTCCGGTACGTAGGTCACCAGTGTGGTGACCACCTCACCCTCCTCGTCGGGATCGAGCGGAATCGTCATCTGCAGATAGCCCGGACCGAGCAGGTCATCTTCCCAGTCGTTCATGCCTCCATTTTGTCACTCTTGAGCCGGGCACGTCAGGGTGAGCTCTGCGCTACTGCGGTCACCCCGGCAATCCCAACCCGCCAAGGAAGTCGCCCAGAATCTTCGTCACCTGGTCGTTCTCCACAAGGAAGCCGTCATGCCCGTGCCGCGAATGAACCGTCACCACGGGGCCGGCCCCCGGCAGCTTCTCTGCCAACGCGGCCATGTCTGCCGGATAGAAGAGCCGGTCAGTATCCACCGCCACCACGAGAGCGGGCATCGTCAAGGAAGCGAGGACGTCCTCGGTGCCGCCGCGCCCGCGCCCAATGTCATGGGTAATAAACGCCTGGGTGATGATGAGGTATGAGTTTGCGTCAAAGCGCATCGCCAACTTGTAGGCGTGGTAGTCGAGGTAGCTCTGCACCGCATAGCGGCCATTGTGCAGTGGATCCTCACCATCCTGCGCGTTGCGGCCGAAACGTGCGTCCATCTCGGAGGCACAGCGATAGGTAAGGTGTGCGATCTGGCGGGCGAGGCCCATTCCGGCCGTGGGGCCTTGGCCATCGGGAGCGTCGTAGTAATTGCCTCCACGCCAGTTGGGATCTTGCCGAATGGCCATCATCTGGAAATGTGCGTAGCCGATCTGCTCAGCAGTGGAGGCGGGGCCGGAGACGAGCACCGCGATGGCTCCCGTGCGCTCCGGATAGGAGGCCGCCCACTCCATGACCAGATTGCCTCCGAAGGAGGCCCCGGCGATGAGCGCCCACTTTTCCACGCCGAGGAACGTGGCCAGCTTCGCCTCGACGGCCACCATGTCACGCAGGGTGATCTCTGGGAAGCGCGGTCCCCAGGGGCGTCCGTCCGGGGCGATGGAGGCGGGTCCGGTGGTGCCTTGGCACCCGCCGAGGACGTTGGGACACACAACAAAGAAACGATTGGTGTCCAGGGCCTTCCCGGGCCCCACAATATCCTTCCACCAGCCGCTGTTGCCGGACTTGCTGGTGGCGTGCGAATCGCCAGTGAGGGCGTGGCAGAGCAGGATTGCGTTGGAAGCGTCGGCGTTGAGTGTGCCCCAGGTTTCGTAGGCAACGCGCACGTTGGGCAGGCGCCCACCCAGTTCCAGCTCGTGCGGGCCGAGGTCTACAAACTGCCGTTCGCCAGGATCGTCACCTTCCACCCACGCGCCGGACACGGGAATGGCAATTCGGGGGCGCGGAGCGTATCCGGTGTCGAAATCGCCGATGGGTTCGGCATCGGTCACCGGATCGAGTGGAGGTGTACCTACAAGGAACTTGGGGCTCACTGAGGGGCTCATTTCTGCGCTACGTCGGGCTGCCTGGCCCGAGGTTTGTGTGGGAATGCTGAATGACGCGGGTTTGTTGCTCCTACGTGGCCTCTCCAGCGACACTCCGTGCCGTATAAGGCGCGGAGTGTCGCTCTGAAGGCCAGGTGGAAAACGACGAGATTCGGCCACTGTGATCCACGAGGGCAGCGGCCGAGCCCATCGGTGTACTTGGTGAAATCAGACCGCTGCCGCGGCGGCGAGTCCGCGCTCCAGATCAGCGAGAATGTCCGTGATATCTTCCAGTCCGATGGAGAGTCGGATGGTTCCCGCGGAGACTCCGGCGGCGGCGAGTTCGTCGTCGTTCATCTGGGAGTGAGTGGTGGAGGCGGGGTGAATGACGAGGGAGCGGACGTCGCCGATGTTAGCGAGGTTGGAGAAAAGTTCGAGGGCGTCCACGAATGCTTCGCCAGCCGGGCGGCCGCCCTTGAGTTCGAAGGTGAAGACGGAGCCGGCGCCCTTCGGCGCGTACTTCTGGGCAAGCTCGTAGTAGGGCGAGGTGACGAGGCCCGAGTAACGTACGGACTCCACTTCGTCGCGCTTATCGAGGAAGTCGACCACCTTCTTCGTATTCTCCAGGTGCCGTTCCACGCGCAGGGAGAGCGTCTCCAGGCCAATGCCGATGAGGAAGGCGTTGAAGGGCGAGATAGCCGCGCCGGTGTCGCGCAGCAGGGTGGCGCGGATACGGGTGACGAACGCGCCCGGTCCGATGTCCGAGAAGGTCAGCCCGTTGTAGCTCTCGTCCGGGGTGGCGAGCAGCGGGAACTTGCCGTTAGCCCAGTTGAAATCTCCCTTTTCGACGACGACGCCGCCCACCGACGTTCCGTGACCGCCCAAGAACTTGGTGGCCGATTCGACGACGATGTCCGCGCCGTGCTCGAATGGGCGCACGTTGTAGGGGGTGCCGATGGTGTTGTCGACGACGAGCGGAATGCCGTGCTCGTGAGCGATCTCGGCGAGGGCCTCAATATCGAGGATGTCGCCCTTCGGGTTAGGGATGGTCTCGCCGTACAGCGCCTTCGTCTTGTCTGTGATCTCGGCGCGCCAGCTTTCCGGATCGTCCGGATTCTCTACCCAGCGAACGGTAATACCAAGCTGCTTGAGGGTGGTCTTGAAGAGGTTGTAGGTGCCGCCGTAGAGCGAGGGGGAGGAGACGATCTCGTCGCCCGCCTGGGCGAGATTGAGAATCGTGTAGAGCTCGGCTGCCTGGCCGGAGGCCACGAGTAGCGCGGCTGCGCCACTTTCAAGGGCGGCGATGCGCTCCTCAATAACTCCCTGCGTGGGATTGTTGAGACGGGTGTAAATGGGGCCCGCGTCGGTCAGGGCAAAGCGACCGGCAGCTTGCTCGGCGTCCTTGAAGACGTACGAGGTGGTCTGGTAGATCGGCAGGGCGCGCGCCCCGAATTCCGGATCGGGGTGTTGTCCGGCGTGAATCTGAATGGTGTCAAAGGACCAGTCGTTGCTGTTGGGCATTGTTGCTCTCCCTACGGAAAGCGGGCGGCGGACACGCCGATTCTCTTCCTAGCGTCCCTACCAGCCCGCACATTGTTGTGTTCGGATGGGCTGGAAGCGCACATCACACGTCTGGGACTCCTGCGGTGAGTGGTGACTCGCGCTGTGAGTGCCCCGACGGGGGTGCGCTAGTTAGGCATTCGCTTGAACATGTTTCAGAGCATAAGCGACGAAGCTACGGAGGCGTCAAGTTATGGGCCAGAGGTCTCATGAATTGAGACCTCTGTGGAGGTGACGACGCTGAGAAAGGTGTTCTTGAGTGGGTCATACGTCCGTGTCACCGGAGGTATTCATGAGAAATATGGAGATATTGGGGAGGTTGAGGAGTATGTGACAAAAGTGCACTGTGATATCCCTGAGCATGATGTATGAATTTGGCGAAGAATGTTATAGATTCGTAGCCGTGTGGTGATGCTTCGTTATGAAAACGTGAACCACGCCTGTGGAAGGCATTCACGGACGTAACGAGTGACGTTCACTCACTACACATTTTCACGCCCTGCACACTGCAGTGTTTAACAGACGGAGAAACAATGGAGAAATCCGTGTCTCGAACGCGTCGGTCGTTGGCTTTTATGGCCGCAATGACGATCGTTGCGGCTGCGTCGGTATCCCCGGCAACAGCAGATGACAACGACGATAAGTTGGCTCAGGCAAAGGCGGCCGAGCAAACCACTCAGTTGTCTCTCGCGGACCTTGAGGTACGTCTTGCCCAACTCACCGCGGAGAGCAACGAACTTGGTCTTCTCGCCGCGGAAGCTGATGCGCAGCGTATCGAAGCCGACCGTAAGCTCACGGACGCCATTGGTGATGCTGCCGCGGCCCACGCGGCGGCAGACGCCGCCGCCTCCAAAGCTGACGGGGCGAAGGCTGAGCTAGGGCGCATCTCATCGGCGCTCTATCGGGACGGTGCCGCCTCGATTTCGGGTGCTAGCTATCTCTTGGGAGCTGAGTCCCTTTCGGCGGCCTCAAATAAAGCTCGCGCATATGACATGGTTGGCCAGGGAGCCGACCAGCAAGTGCAGGAGTTTGTTGCTCTGCGTGATGTCGCTGACAGCATGAAGCAGGACGCCGACCGTAAGACTGAGCTACAGAACAAGGCCGCGCTCGAGGCCGAAGCTGCCGCGCAGGAAGCAACGGACCGCCATGCGGCCGCGGAAACGCGGCTTTCCCAGATCAATACTGAAAAAGAAACCCTGGTTGCCCAGCTTGCTGCGCAGAAGGGAACTACCGCGCAGATTGAGCGTGAGATCCAGGACCAAAAGGAAGCTGAGGCTCGCAAGCTCGCCGAAGAGCAGCAGAAGGCACTGGTGGAGCAAGCACAGCAGGCCGCCACGCGTCCTTCACAGCCGCAACCTGCTCAGCCTGTTGTATCCAGTGAGAATGCTTTGGGCACGGCAAATGCCCCGGCACCCGCCCCAGAACCGGTTGCTCCGGCACCCGAGCCTGTAGCTCCCGAACCCGCTGCCCCTGAACCTGTGGCTCCTGCGCCCGCCCCGGAGCCTGAGCCTGAGCCCGCTCCGATTGTGTCCTCGACGTCTGGTCAGGCGATTCTCAATCTTGGCTTGAACTACATTGGCGTTCCCTATGTGTGGGGCCACCGCACTCCGGCTGGTTGGGACTGCCTTGGATTTGTGAGTTGGGTGTACACCCAGAGCGGCATTCCGATGTCGAACTCCTATGATTCGGTGCTTTCGGCAGGCCGTCACCTGCCCTATTCTCAGGCGCGTCCCGGTGACATTCTGTACTGGCCCGGCCACGTGGCGATCAGCCTCGGCAACGGCCAGAATGTTGGCGCGTGGAACGAGTCGTGGGGCACTCGCGTGGGAGAAGATAGCTGGCTCGGAATCCCCACGGTGATTCGCGTCGTCGACTAATCCGGCTCAGGCTCACCCGCTCACGGCTCACTGGTTTATGGCGCGCACGAGGTGACGATCATAGTACCGAGCGTGGTGACGCCGTCGTCGGAAAATCAGACACAAAAGGGGGTCGCGCCTACAACATCTGTAGGCGCGGCCCCCTGACACGCGTCATGCCCATGGGAATCAGTAAGGGTTCCGGCGTTCAGTCACGGTTGTGGCTTTGAAAAAAACCTAACTGAACGCCGAAAACCTTCCTGAACCAACAACCATCACTCACCCAACCACACGCTCAGTGGTGATCGTAGTAGCCTTGCTCCGTGGCGCGCTCGTAGGAGCGCTGGATCTCGGCCTCAGCATCAAGGCGACCCACCCAGTGAGCTCCTTCAACTGACTTGCCGGGCTCTAGATCCTTGTACACCTCGAAGAAGTGCTGGATCTCCAGGCGATGGAACTCGGAGACGTCCTCAATCTCGGTACGCCACGAGGCTCGCTGATCGCCAGAAGGAACGCACAGGACTTTATCGTCACCGCCGCTCTCGTCGCTCATGCGGAACATTCCCAGGGCGCGGCAGCGGATGACGCAACCGGGGAACGTGGGTTCTTCCAGAAGGACGAGCGCATCCAGCGGATCCCCGTCCTCGCCGAGCGTGTCATCAATGAACCCGTAGTCATCGGGGTAGCGAGTGGAAGTGAAGAGCATTCGATCCAAGCGAATGCGCCCGGTCTTATGGTCCACTTCGTACTTGTTTCGATTACCCTTGGGGATCTCGATGGTGACATCGAACTCCAGCATCAGCATTCTCCTTTGTGCAGATGGCTTCGGTCACGCTAAAGCTCGACCGACAGGCTCCCGTGCGACACTAGCACTGTGAATCGGAAAACACAGGTTGCAGTGACTGCTCTATTGGCGCTTGGCGGAACCTACTTATTAGCGGATGCCTTCGATCTTACCCCGGGACTCATCACTACGCGTCCCGTTGAGGAAAAAGCCGCAGCTTACCCCACATTTGGTACCCAGAATGTGACCTTTGTACAGACCCCGGAGTTGACCGCCGACGCTCCGATTCCTCATGCTACAGATGTCCAGAGTCTTATCGGTGCTTTTGCCTCTGATTCGGGCATGTCGGGGGAAGCATCGGTGGAGGTCGTCGACGCGGCTACCGGTGAAGTTCTTGGTTCGTTGAATCCAACGACGCCCCGTCTGCCGGCTTCGAATCAGAAGATGCTGACGGCCGTGGCTGCTCTTTCCACGCTGGGCCCTGATGCGACCTTGCCGACGACCACCGTCCTTGCGGACAAGACTCTCTACCTGGTTGGTGGGGGCGACGCCATGCTTGCCGCGGGTGCGGGGGATCCAACAGCCATCGTGGGCCATGCGGGCCTCGGCGACCTCGCGGACGAGACGGCAAAGAAGCTGAAAGAGGAGGGGCTGACCTCCGTGAGTCTCGCCGTGGATTCGTCCCTCTTTACGGGAACTCTCTACCATCCCGAGGTGGAAGGTTCGGACACCGTGTACATCATGGAGATGCGCCCTATCGCGGTGGATCTTTCGCGTGATGCCTCGGGTGCCTTCACTCCGGACCCCGACCTTCAGGCCCTCGAGACCTTCGCGGCCCGGCTGGGTGAGGAGGGCATTACCACCAAGGTTGTGGGCCGAGCTGAGGCCCCCGCCGCCGCCACGGACATCGCGGAAGTACGCGGGCCCAGCGTCCGTGACCTGGTCGATTACATGCTGACCGAATCGTGTAATACGACGGCGGATATCCTCGGTCACCTAGTCGGGATCTCCCAGGGAGAGCCCGGCGATTTCGAGGGCGGCGCGAAGGCCACAAAACAAGTTCTCACTGACCTCGGCTACGACACCTCTCGGCTGACCGTCTCAGATAACTCCGGACTATCAATCCTCAACCGCCTCGACAACCCGATACTCATCGATATTCTCGACAACATCTACAGCTGTGACCAGTGCGATCTTCAGTCCATCGCTCCCGGACTTCCAGTCGCGGGACTCAACGGAACGTTGGCTAATCGGATGAACGACGACGGCGTCGCGGGCCGGATTCGCGCCAAGACCGGCACCCTCATTGAGGCTAACTCGTTGTCCGGTTTCATCATGACGGAGAAGGGGCGGGTGCTGACCTTCTCGATTCTTGTTGACCATATCGAAGTGGGAACGACAACGAATATGCGCTCGGTGATCGACAATTTCTTGGTATCGCTCATCAAGCTGTGACACGGTAGAACTATGTCCCATATTGACCCCACATTGGTAGGCAAGGTCTCTTCGATTCTCACCGGACGTATTCCTCAGGCGCCGCCGCAGGAGGCGCGGGCGGTAGTCGCGGGGATACGTGCGATGGCGCGGCGTGCCCCGGACATCGTGGCCGCAGTCAGCAAGATGGATGCCGCGCAGCTATCGGCTACCGTCCCCGTCTATGTCCTCGACCGGGAACAGTGGGCCGCCGGTACCGCATCCTCATTGGGTGCAGTGCTGGGCGACGAGCTTTTGTCGGCGCACGTGGGTGAATCGCAGGGCGGCAGGTTGAAGGCATTGACGGCGCCGTCGTCGGCTCTGGTCTCGGTTGAAGTGGGAGCTGGGCTGGCGCTCATGGCGAAGAGTGTGCTTGGCCAATATGATCCGTTGGCGCCGAATGCGGACGGTGTGCAGGTGCCCGGACGGCTGGTGCTCGTGGCTCCGAATATTCTGGAGTTTCAGCGTGCTTTTGATCTTGACCAGCGCGATCTTGCGCTGTGGGTCTGCGTGCACGAACTGACGCACGCCGCGCAGTTTGCCCAGGCGCCCTGGCTGCGCGATTACATCATTTCGCGGGCACGCGCGATGGTGAAAGATGCGACCGGCTCCGATGCCTCACTCGCCCTCGACTCCGGACCCGGTGGCGATATCAGCGCTATCATGAGCGTCTTGGAGGGGCACGCCGAGTTTGTTATGAACGCGGTCCCCATCGGCCAGCTTCCTTCCAAGCGCCGCTTGAAGACGGCCATGAGGACCCGCCGCGATAACTCCAGCCCATGGAAGAAATGGTTGCAGCGCCTCACCGGCATGGACATGAAAATGGGCCAGTACGCGGCTGGGGAAACCTTCGTCTCCGAGGTGGTCAAGGCCGTGGGCGTGGAAGGGCTCAACCAGCTGTGGGACGATCCGCTGAACGCCCCCAGTATCGAGGAAATCGCTTCTCCTCTCACCTGGGTTCACCGGGTAATTGGCACGGACTACCTGGGCAGGGATAGCTGACACATGGCGGGACCACATCCTACGGTGGCCGCCGCCCGCAGAGAACTTCGATTACTGCTGAAAGATGCGGGAGTAGCGCCGGGTAGTCGGCTTCTTCTCGCTTGCTCGGGTGGCTCGGATTCTATGGCGCTGACACAGGCCGCCTTGTTTGTTGGTTCACGTGACGGGTATGTGGTTGATGCGTTGATCGTGGACCACGGGCTGCGAGAGGAATCCGCGCGCGAGGCTCAGCATGTGCGTGAGCAACTGCGGGAACTGGGCGCGCGGACTGTGGACGTGGTACGCGTGACTTTGGATGCCGGCGGCGGGCCGGAGGCCGAGGCGCGCAGCGCACGCTACGGCGCTCTCGCGCGGGCGGCACACGGCAATTCTCCGGCGACGACGGCGTCAATGAACGAACCGTCGCGCATCACCGGATGTGGGGAGGCGGGAGAAGTCTCGGACGTCAGCTCGAGTAGTAAGCGCTCCGCCGTCGTCCTTCTCGGACACACCGCGGATGACCAGGCCGAAACCGTGCTACTAGGGCTTGCTCGTGGTTCCGGGGCACGTTCGATCCGCGGCATGGCCGCACGTGCGGGATTGCCTGAGCACCCTGAGGTCACTGCGCTGCGGCCACTTCTTAATTTTCGTCGCGAGGACTTGCGAGAGGGACTGCGATCGGCCGGTATCTCGTGGGTGGAGGATCCGACGAACGAACCCGGATCCCACTGGCGCGCGCAGGATGGGTCTCCACTGCGGCGTTCGGCGCTGCGCCACCATGCGATTCCGGCGCTGGAGGAGGATCTGGGGCCGGGAGTCGTCGAATCGCTGGCGCGTACAGCGCGGCTCCTCCAAGCGGATGAAGAAGCGATGGAGCTGTGGACGAGGCGCGAATTCGCTCGCATCGTGGATACTGAATCTCTCAGTGTGAGCATTGGAGAGTTGCGTGAATTACCCCGAGCAATTCGCACCAGAGTGTTGCGTGAGCTGGCGTTGCGGGCCGGAGCCCGAGCTGGTGAGCTGGTGGGATGGCATGTTGATCACCTTGATGAACTCGTCACCGGTCCGGGAGGTAGACGCGGCATAGATTTGCCGGGTGTGCGTGGCGAACAACGCGCCGGGCGCATCCACTTTGCCAGGTAGTCTTAGCTCATCACCCGAGAAAGGACAGTGATGGACGCTCGTGACATGGGTCAGGATCTTGAGAAGGTTCTGTTCACCGAGGAACAGATCAATGACAAACTCGTTGAGCTCGCCGCTCAGATTGACGAACACTACGCTGGTCGCAACATCCTTGTTGTCGGTGTGTTGCGTGGCGCCGTCATGGTTGTCGCTGATCTCGTGCGCAAGATCCATTCGCCTGTAGCGATGGACTGGATGGCGGTCTCGTCCTATGGCAGTGGAACGAAGTCGTCTGGTGTTGTGCGAATCCTCAAGGACCTTGACACCGATATCACAGACCGTGAAGTTCTCATCGTCGAGGACATCATTGATTCCGGGCTCACCCTCTCCTGGCTCAAGTCGAACCTCGAGTCGCGAGGAGCAAGGGATGTCAGGATCGCGACGATGCTTCGCAAGCCCGAAGCTGCCAAGGTGGAGATTTCCGTGGACTTTGTGGGCTTCGATATCCCCAACGAGTTTGTGGTGGGTTACGGGCTCGATTACGCAGAAGATTATCGCCATCTGTCCGTCATTGGAACTCTCGCACCACACGTCTACGGAGGATAGATGACAGAGCCGCATCGTCTGGATGCACAATCTGATGGCTCAGCCACGTCTGGCTCAGCCACGCCGGAAGAATTGGCGACCGAAGCTGGTGAGGATCAGTCGAAGCTGACCGGGGCGCCGGAGACAGAGCCGGCATCCGGCACGGAGCCGGCGGAATCCGACAAAACGTCCGACGAAACGGATGTCGGCGAATCTGGCACAACAGACCCGGCTCAACCCGACGATACGGAAGCGGGTGAGCCGGGCACAAAGCCGGTCAAGATCGACCCCGCCCCCATCACGCTGGGTGGGTCCCCTTTGAATACCTCAGGTGACCCCGCCTCGAAGATGCCGGATGGATCCACCCCGGGCGGTTCCGATCGGGAATCATCCGAGTCCAAAGCCCAAGCCCGGAGGCGACGGCTGGGAATTTCCGCGGTGATCGCGGTGATCATTGTGGCCGTGCTGCTCGGCGGCTGGGCTTTCTTTGGAACCGAGCGTTTTAAGGCTGTCAAGACATCCGAGGGTATTGAACTCCTCCAGGGATCAACAGTCAGCCGGGTGGAGATGACCGAGGGGACCCAGCGTGTGCGGCTGTGGCTCACGGAACCCACCACAACCGTGGATGATGACGGCAAGAAGGTGGATGTCGGCAACCGCGTCCAGTTCTCCTACGTGTGGCCGCAGGCTGAAGAGGTTGCGAGGCTCGTTAAGGCTGCCGAACCGAAACTTGGGTACGACTCCAAGGTGCCGTCGAGTTCGGCCCTCGGATCGATGCTCATGTTGGTGCTGCCGATGGTCATCATCTTTGGTGCCTTCCTGTACCTTCTTCCCAGGATTCAATCTGGGGCTGGAAGTTTCGGTAAGCTGCGTGACCGCTCCCGGATTGAGGGAGACAAACCAAATATCACCTTCGCGGATGTAGCCGGTGAAGACGAAGCCGTGGCCGAACTACGCGAGATTACCGAGTTTCTTACCAACCCTGAGCGCTTCCACGCCCTCGGCGCAAGTATTCCGCGCGGTGTCCTGTTGTACGGCCCTCCCGGTACCGGAAAGACCCTTCTGGCCCGCGCTGTGGCCGGTGAGGCGGGTGTTCCCTTCTACTCGATCTCCGCGTCGGAGTTCGTCGAGATGTATGTGGGTGTGGGCGCCTCTCGCGTGCGTAAGCTTTTTGACCAGGCCAAGCAGCATGCGCCCGCCATCGTGTTTGTTGACGAGATCGATGCTGTGGGTCGCGGGCGCGGAATTGGAACCGGCGGCGGTAACGACGAGCGCGAGCAGACTCTCAACCAGCTTCTCGTGGAGCTCGATGGCTTCGATGCACGCACCAACGTCATTCTTGTGGCGGCCACCAACCGCCCCGACGTTCTCGACGCCGCACTGCTGCGTCCCGGTCGTTTCGACCGCCAGATTGCGGTGGATGCTCCCGACCTGCGCGGGCGCGAAGCAATCCTCCAAGTGCACGCTAAGGGTAAGCCGCTGGCAGAGGATGTGGACCTCGCTAATATTGCTCGCCGTACCCCCGGCTTCACCGGTGCCGATCTCGCCAACGCTCTCAACGAGGCGGCCCTGCTGGCGGCCCGCAACGACCGTTCTGTTATTACGGACGACGACGTCGACGAGGCGATCGATCGTGTCGTGGCCGGCCCGCAACGCCAGTCCCGCGTTATGAACGCCGAGGATAAGCGTATGACCGCCTATCACGAGGGTGGCCACGCCCTGGTGGCGGCGGCACTTAACCACAGTGACCCGGTCACGAAGGTGACAATTCTGCCGCGTGGGCGGGCGCTTGGGTACACCATGGTGATGCCCACAGAGGATCGTTATTCGGTCTCGCGCAACCAATTGCTTGACCAGATGGCGTACGCGATGGGAGGGCGCGTGGCGGAAGAGATCGTTTTCCTTGATCCTTCCACCGGTGCGGCCAACGACATCCAGAAAGCAACCGACGTGGCCCGCAAGATGGTGACCGAATACGGGATGAGTTCGCGAATCGGTGCGGTGAGGCTCGTCGGAGATGACTCTGACCCCTTCAGCACCGGAGGTATGGCTGGGGGCGGGGTTCGCCACTCCGATGTCGTCACCTCGCAGGTGGATGAAGAAATACGCGAGTTGATTGATGTGGCGCATGACGAGGCGTGGCAGATCGTCGTCGACAACATGGATATCCTTGATACTTTGGCGCATCGCCTCCTGGAAAAGGAGACGGTGCTGCAGCCGGAGCTGGATGAGATCTTTGCACATGTCCGTAAGGCACCCAGGCGTGAGCGCTGGCTCTCTTCGTCACGCCGTGATATTGCTGGAACATCCGATGTGTAACGAGAGGACCACGCGTGAGTGACAATCAGGACTCGTGGGAATACAAATATGACGAAGAAGGGGTGCGCCGTGCGGTGCGCGATCTTCTTGTCGCCGTCGGCGAGGATCCGGAGCGGGATGGCTTGCGTGACACCCCGGACCGCATGGCGCGGGCCTACCGGGAGATGTTTGCGGGCCTGCACAGTGACCCCGCAGATGTTCTTAGTGCCACCTTCGATATTGGGCATTCGGAGATGGTTCTCGTCAAGGACATCCCAATGTATTCGACCTGCGAGCACCATCTGCTGCCTTTCCATGGGGTAGCTCATGTGGCCTATATTCCTGCGGAGAACGGCGTGGTGACCGGGCTATCCAAGCTCGCTCGCCTGGTGGACGGTTACGCTCGCCGCCCCCAGGTGCAGGAGCGCCTCACCTCGCAGGTGGCTGATGCCCTGGTGGAGCGTCTTGATGCGCGCGGCGTCATCGTGGTTGTGGAGGCCGAACACCTATGCATGTCAATGCGTGGAGTGCGCAAGCCAGGCTCGCGCACGATCACCTCGGCGGTGCGGGGAATCATGCGTAACCAGGCCACACGCGCCGAAGCGATGAGCCTTATTAATTCCTGAGACGGAGGGGAGTCCGGCCCTTCGATACATGTCGTGTAGGTGATATGCAGGAGGAAACGACTGCGAGGGAAGGACAGGAAATGGTTACACGAAGGCTTCTACGACATCCGCACGGCACGTTCGTGATGGGAATTCTGAACGTCACACCGGATTCCTTTTCCGACGGCGGCAAGTGGACTGATGTCGATGCCGCGATTACTCGAGGCTACCGCCTTATCAAAGATGGCGCGGATATCATCGATATTGGAGGCGAATCGACGCGCCCCGGGGCGTTGCCGCTTTCCGCAGATCAAGAGTGGGATCGCATCGGCGCGGTGGTGCGGGCCCTTGCTCAAACCGGGACTCTCATCTCCGTGGATACCTACCATGCCGACACCGCCCGGCGCGCGGTTGAGGCAGGTGCCTCGATCATCAACGACGTGACAGGTGGTTCGGGCGATCGCGCTATGTTCTCCACGATCGCCGCCCTGGGCTGCGCGTACATCCTGCAGCACACGCGCGGCACGCCGGAGACGATGAACTCGCTCGCTAGCTACGAATCTGTTCCCCGGGAGGTAGCGGCAGAGCTGGCGGCCTCCATCCGGCGCGCGGTGGCCTTGGGCGTCAATCGCGGCAACATCATTGTTGATCCCGGCTTTGGGTTTGCGAAGAATTCCGAGCACAACTGGGATTTGGCAGCTCACCTTCACGAGGTCCAGGCTCTCGGCCAGCCGGTTCTTATTGGGGTCTCCCGTAAGCGTTTTCTCGCTGATGTCGCGGATGGAAGTGCTCCCGAAGCGCGCGACGACGCCACCGCTGCCCTCACCACCTACTTTGCGGCCCAGGGGGTGTGGGGCGTGCGCGTGCATGAGGTGGCAGCCTCCAAGGCCGCGATTCGAACGACAGCGAAGTTGCGTGAGGCCGGTGCATTTGGGGATCCAACAGGGGCGTTTGAGGCGCCAGTAGGCGAGACTAACGCGCGGGGGAGTTCGGCGGGTGCCCATGAGTGACACGATTCGGATTGAGGGGGTCAAGGCGCTCGGTTGCCACGGCGTCTTGGCGGAGGAACGGACGTACGATCAGCCGTTCGTCGTCGACATCGAACTTGAGGTAGACACGGCACTTTCTGCCGCGACCGACGACGTCGCTCACACTATTTCCTACGCGGACGTGGCGCAGGATGCCGTTGCCGTCATCACTGGCGAATCCGTCAACCTCATTGAAACCCTCGCGAATCGTATTGCCGAAAAGGTACTGGAACGCGGCCCGCTCTCGGTAGCGGTCACCATCCATAAGCCGGAGGCGCCGGTTGGTCTGCCCTTCTCGGATGTGTTTGTCACGGTGCGGCGCAATGGCCCGCTCCTTGATAACGACGCCGGTATCCGCCACGTCGTTCTCGCTCTAGGTGCCAACTTGGGAGAGCCGCGGGCGAATCTTGAATGGGCGATTGAGCAGATCACAATGCTTGACGTGCACGTGGATGCGGTGTCGCAGTTCTATGAAACGGAGCCGGTGTTAGCACCGGGACAGGCCGCCCAGCCCAACTACACCAACGCGGTGGTGGCGCTGGACACGGCCCTCTCCCCGCTGGAGTTGCTACGGGAGTTGCAGCGCATTGAGGTACGTGGTGGGCGCGTGCGTCACGAGCGGTGGGGTGCCCGGCTTCTCGATATTGACATCATTGATTTTGAAGGCGTGACATCGACGGTGCAGCGCCTTACCCTGCCCCATCCACGCGCTGCTGAGCGTCTGTTCGTTTTGGAACCGTGGGCGTCGATTGAACCTGACGCGATCCTCGGTGGTATACCGGTCACGCAGTTGGCGCGCCAGACGGGGGAACGTGAAGGTAACTCCGCGGACGCCGTCGTCGGGATAGACGTAAGTGAGAATACTAGCGAGGGGCAGCGCTAGTCGGATGAGAGTGACGTCCTGGTGGCTGATACCGGGGTGGTTAGCTTTGGGCACCATCCTTGGTATTGGCATCACCATGTTCCTCCTGCGCGGCGGCGCCATTCCGCCTCCGTTTCCCAAGATCGGGCCGCTTGTCATTCTGGTGCTTGTTATGGCCCTGTTGTGGTGGGGCTGGCAGATTCGCCGGATGAAAGCAAGAAAAACGACATACATCGATGCCCCGATGGCAAGCCGCGTGGCGGTTTTTGCCGTGGCATCAGCTCACTCCGGGGCTCTTCTGACGGGCGTCTTTGGGGTGATGTCGGCGCTCTACTGGATGGATTTTGCTAGCCATTACATGCTCGTACAGACCATTGTGTTGGGGCTGATGGCGTTGACGAGTTTTGCCCTGTCAGCGGTGGGCATTGTGGTGGAACGTTGGTGCCGGATTAGCGGAGATGACGATTCCTCCGCGACAGGGGCGAGCGCTGCGGCATAGTGCGGGTGTCGGGGGACTTTTCACGCTCTCCAGAGAAGTCATGATATCGGCAACGCGTGACGCACTTTCCGGACGAAAAACCGACACGTGAGTCTGAAAATGACACATGTTTGGAGCAGGGCGGACCTCCCCTGCCCGAGCCGAAAACACGTCGGAGTATCCACGTAAGCTGGGGCCATGCATTCTCCCCTGGCCCCCAGCGTCACGTTCACTCCGGTGGATCCCCAGCTTATTCGGATCAATCGGCTTATTGACGTCCTGATTTCTGTGCCTTTAGTTGTGGGGCTTGGGGCGCTCAGTTTGACGGTGTGGCGTGAACACCCGTGGACATGGGTGTTTCCGGTGCTCATCGTTATCGTGACGGCGTGGGGCATGCTCGTGGACCCGCGCCGCGTGCGTGCCACCGGATACGCGGAATTGCCAGACGAACTTGTTATCGCTAAGGGCATCATGTTCCGCAAGGTCGAGGTGATCCCCTATGGCCGCATGCAGCAGGTAACCGTCACCGCGGGACCGCTGTTAAACCGATATGGATTGGCTAAGGTCAAGCTGGTCACTGCCTCAGCCGAGACCGATTCGGAGATTCCGGCGGTTCCCCGCCAGGAGGCTGAGAGGCTACGCATCAAGCTCACCGCGCTTGGTGAAGCCAACATGGAAGGGCTGTGAGTTCGGTGAGTGAGTTTAGTTCTCGCGGTGACAGTCTTTTCGACGACGGCGCCCCTCGGAACGTCTCCGAAGCCGGTTCTGTTGATGCGGAGGCGGTTGCAGCTGGCGATGGGAGGAATTCTGCTGATTCAGTAGTTGCGGCAATGCCTGCCGAATCCGATGCTGTTCCCGACAAAGAATTACGCTGGCATCGTTTCAACAAAGCCACGATGCTTGGTACCGCACTGCGGCTATGGGTGCTCGTCCTTGTTATCGCCTTCGCGTTTGCGCAGCAAGCTATCGAAGAGGGTGGATGGCGAACACTGTGGACCCTTCTCACTGGGCTGCCGATGGTGTGGGTGTGGCGCGGTGTCGGCATTTTGGCGGGTGTGGCAGCGCTGACCGTCATTGGAGCTGCTGTCCGTTGGAGGTTCATGCGGTTTGCGCTCGCGAACGATGGAATCCATGTCCGTTCCGGTGTGGTGATCAAGAAGTATGTGCAGATGCGATGGGATCGTGTGCAAAGCGTCGAGGTGGAACAGAAGCTCTTCGCGAGGCTGATGAAGATGGGGAGCGTCAGTATTGACAGCGCGGGTGGTAAATCGGAGAAGGTCACCCTGGGGCTGCTGACACTAGGACAGTGCCATGCCCTGCGCCAGGCGATTCTTGAGGCGCAGGGAGATGCCCGCGCGGGGCGTGCCGTCGTCGTTCGTGAGTGGTTCAAGGGTGAGGGTGGTCTGGCAGACGTTGCTGGTGTGGGCGTGGGCGAGGTGCCCGTCTATCGGATGGAGACGAAACGCCTGCTGACGATTATGGTGCTGTCACCGGCGGCGTTCACCGGCCTGGTGTCCCTCGCGGCTTCGATCTGGTTCACCTACTGGTTATCCGGGGTAGCGGCCATCCCTCTCTTCTTTGTGGCTGCGGGTGCCGTGGTGAATGGGTTCAAGGCCATGTCGAAGAGGTGGGGAACTGAGGTTTTCCTTGCTGGGAACGGAGTGCGGAGCAGGTCCGGCCTGTTTTCGACGTTCGCCGAGACGCTCCCTCCCGGGCGTGTGCACGCCATTGAGATCTACCAGCCGGTCATCTGGCGGCGTTTCGATTGGTGGGTGTTACGCGTGACAGCGGCCGGTAAAAACGCCACAGATTCCGATGGGGAAAAGGTCGATTCTGTCGTCATTCCCGCGGGAACACGCGAGGAGGTGCTGCGCATGCTGTGGGTGCTGGTTCCCAATCTGGGCGTGGAGGATGAACTCGGGTTCTTGGGCGAGACACTTGATGGTAGTGGGGGATCGGTGCGTTTTACCCCGGCGCCGCCATCCTCGCGATGGATGGATCCTTTCGGGTGGAAACGCAACGCTATCTCCCTGACCCAGACTGCGGTGGTGATGCGCTGGGGTGGCTTCTGGCGTCGATCCATGCGCGTCGTGCTGCACGATCACTACCAGTCATTGGCGGTGACCCAAGGGCCGTGGGAGCGGCGGTTGGGATTGGCCTCGTTGCACCTGCGGACCGTTGCCGGGACGGTGAATACTACACAGACACATCTGGGCGTCGAGGCCGCTGAGCACTTGCTGTGGGTGGAGTCCGCGATGGGTAAGGAACGGCGGGCGCTTGCCGAACGTGAGAGTCTGGATGCCTGGCGCGCCCGAGTGGGTGCGGGATAACAATATTTTCTCGATGAGCATCGTCGGGCGCTGTTTGAATGCTCACCTCATGAATATTACGAACGGAGTTATCCACAAGTTCTTTCTCTGGGGATAGTCTCTGCGGGATATGGCTCGCATCTGTATGGTCTCAGCATAGAAAAAGACCAGTTCAAAATCGTCAAGTACAAGAGGCGGGCATATGCCTACGTCGACTTCTCGTGCGGGAACGCATCCATGGATCGCTGGCTCAAAGAAAATGCTGGGCAGGCAGATCTGGACAGCACGGGTAAGATCAACCCAGCTCTCGCTCGTCTCTTCCGTCAGACAGACGCCGACCCACGGATTATCCAAGGGCTGTCCGAGTAGAAGCCGCGTAGGCTTGTGCTTATGGCTGGGACGAATGCGGGGCAGCGCCCCGGACGCATGAAGATCGGAATTGTCTCCGCGGGGAAAGTCGGAGCGGTTCTGGGGGCGGCGTTGCGGGGCGCTGGGCACACGATTGTGGGGGCTTACGCACGCTCGGAAGCTAGCATGGAGCGCTTGGAAAACCTATTGCCCGGAGTTCCCGCTGCGGAAATCAAGGATATTTCGGTGGCCGCGGACATGATTCTGCTCGCCGTGCCCGACGACGAACTTGGGCCCCTTGTGGACGGAATGGCCCGGTTGGGACTGTTCCGCCAGGGGCATCTGGTGGTGCACGTCGCGGGGCGTTACGGGACATCCGTGCTGGCCCCAGCGGTGCAATCTGGCGCGATCGCCCTCGCACTCCACCCCGCGATGACCTTCACCGGCACCTCGCTTGACCTTAAACGGCTCATTGACTGCCCCATTGCCGTTACTGGTAACGCCATGTTCCTACCGATTGGTGAGGCGCTGGCGGTGGAGATGGAGGGGCGTGCCGTCGTCGTCGCCGAGGAGGACAGAGGGCTGTACCACGCGGCGCTTTGTCACGGGGCCAATCACGTGGTCACGCTGGTGACGCAGGCGATGCGGATGCTGGAGGCGGCCGGAATTGAGGATCCGGGTGGCTACTTGGGGCCGCTGGTGGAGGCGTCGCTCGATGGAGCGCTGCGATCAGGAGAGGCGCTGCTCACCGGGCCGGTCGTGCGGGGTGACGCGGGGACCGTCGCGGATCACCTACAGGCGGTCGACGCGCTCGCAGCAACGGGCGATGACGTGGACATCCCGGTGACGTATCGTTCGCTCGCCTGGGCGACGGCGAAGAGAGCAGAGCAGCGCAGAGTCTTGCGTCCGGAGCAGGTGGAGGAGCTAGAGAAGCTGCTGGACGAGGGTGAGTAGTCTGCGGGGAGTGACGCTCGGCGAGTGGGCGGATGCGTGACGGGGCGAACAGTGCGCCGCATCTCTCGGAGCTAGGTCCGCAGGTTACGCACGGGTAGGCTAATGACGTGGCTGAACTGACACGAACCAAGACCGAACTAAAGGACGCGCTCTCAAACCTCGAGGGCGATGTTGCGCTCGTCATGACCATGGGTGCCCTGCACGACGGGCACCTGTCGTTGGTGCGCGCGGCGCGTGAAGCTGCACCCAACGTGGTGGTTTCTATCTTCGTTAACCCGCTTCAATTCGGGCCGAACGAGGACTTCGAAGCCTATCCTCGTGATCTTGAGGCTGATCTGGAATTGCTGGATACCGTAGGTGTGGACGTTGTTTATGCGCCTGAGGTTGAAGACGTCTATCCGCGGACCCCGCTCGTGCGTATCGATCCGGGCCCGGTAGCCGCGATATTCGAGGGTAAGACTCGCCCCACCCACTTCGCCGGTGTCCTGCAGGTGGTCCACAAGGTATTCAATCTTGTTCAGCCAGATGTCGCATTCTTTGGCCAGAAGGACGCGCAGCAGTTGGCGCTCATTCGAACAATGGTCGCTGATCTAGACATGCCGCTGGAGATTCGCGCCGTGCCGATTAAGCGCGAGGAATCGGGCCTGGCGATGTCGTCGCGCAATACCTACCTCTCTGAGGAAGAGGAGATTGAGGCGCTGGCGCTCAATCAAGCGCTCGTTCTTGGCAAGGATGCGGCCGCCCATGGCGCTACCGCTGCCGAGGCCCTCGACGTGGCGCTCCGCTATCTGAGCGAGGCTCCCGGCGTGAAGCTGGACTATCTGGCTCTGGTTGATCCGGAGACTTTCCTTGATTTGACGGAGGAACCCAAGGGTTCTCCCGAGGATGCCGGAGCCGGGTTCCAGGGTTCCGTTATGGAGGACTCGGGAACCCAGGAATCCGGATCCGAAGAAGTTAACGAAGCCGCAACGCCGACGACCAAGCGCGGCCTGCTTATTACTGCCGCTTGGGTCGGCCCGACCCGTCTTATCGACAACATGGAGGTTGAGTTCCATGGCTAGAAACACCGCCAGGAATCGTAACGTGCGAAACGCCGTGAGGAATCGGGGCGCTGCGAATGCACGGAATACTGCCGGTTCCCAGAGCACTCAGAACATTCAGAACGTGGCTGGTGGCGAGAACGTGAAGGCGCAGGTAGCGTCGAACGCTGACGTGCCAGTGAACGAGGCCGCTCAGAACGCCGAAAATGCCGCGAATGTTGAAAACTCTGGGGTCGCAACGGACGTGCAGCGCGCCTCGGACAAGACTGAGGTATCGGCGGCGGAGCGTGGTGCTGATGCTCCCGGGCTGACGGATGTATCGGACGCGGCGGAACCCGCCGGTGGGCAGTCCTCGACTAGCTCCATCGCGAGCTCCAAAGCTTCTGTGGATCGCCCCATCAACCAGGCCACTGCCGCGCAGGCTGCTGCCCACGCCCTGGGTATGGGGCTGCGCATGCGCCGCATGATGACAGGCAAAATCCACCGCGTCACGGTGACGGGCGCGGATCTGCACTACGTCGGCTCCATTACGATCGATGCCGACCTTCTAGATGGAGCGGATATTCTTCCGGGCCAGGAGGTCGACGTCGTCGATATTACGAACGGTGCCCGCCTCACCACGTACGCAATTCCGGGTGAACGCGGATCGGGCGTTATCAGCATTAATGGTGCGGCAGCGCACCTTATCAACGAGGGAGATCTCGCGATCGTCATCTCCTACTCGCTGCTGGACGACGCGAGCTGTCGCACCTACGAGCCGCGCGTGGTGTTCGTGGATGAGAGCAACCGGCCGATCGACGTGTCGAGTGAGCCGGGGCAGGCTCCCGCTGGCGCGGATGTGGTCTCCTCCGGGATCCCGTTCGAGGAGTACCGGGACTAAGAGTCTGGTACAGGTCCCTCAGTGGCCTCCCAGCGGCACACGGCGCGTTATTCGGCACGGAGTGTCGCTGTGGAGGCCACAAAGGAAAGGGATCACCTCCATCTCCGCCAGAAATCTGGCCAATCTCACCCGCTCGCACCGTGCGAGAGCGGTCGTGCGCCGCTAGGCTTGGGTCCGTGAGTGAGAACCAGAAGGCCGCGAACCCGCAGGCGCAAGCAGACGATACCCCCGAACAGATTCAGGTACGCCTGGAGAAGCGTAAGAAGCTGCTGGAGAAGGGTGTCGAAGCGTACCCCGTCGAGCTGCCTATCACCACGACCATTCCCGAGATCCGCGAGAAGTTCGAGGGCAT
>JBDIAV010000035.1:0-27465 GCA_039812645.1 Actinomycetaceae bacterium | reverse complement strand
GCCGCACTCTCTACGCCGGTACTCTCAATCTCGGCCACCACCGAGTCAAAGCGCTCCAGCACGTCATGGCCTGTCTCTAAACCGCCCATCCGCACAGCTAAGTTTCCACCGATCCAGGCGCCCATGGTTTCGAAGTAGGCCCGGTAGTCTTCGTCGGCGGAACTCATTTCCATGTCACCAGCCCGAATTTCGCGCACGCCTTCACGCACAAGGAGATCAAGGCCGCGAGCGGTAGCGAGCGGTGTGGCCGTCTGCTGGGTACGGATGAGTGGAGATGTGTAGATCGCGTCAAGAGGGATCCCTTCGAGCCGTCTAGGAAGCGACGCCGCCTGTTCGCGGCCCAGTTCCGTAAGTGGGGCACCCGGGAATCCCGTGTCGAGAGCCTTTGAGACATTCGAAGGCGTCTGACCATGACGAATGAGGTGGATACGCATAATCTCCTGTTTTCTCCTGTGATTGCGTAGCGTTCTGTATCTTGTAAGGCGGTTTGAGCATCCGAGCGCTAACGGTATCTCGGTAGGTGCCCAGCGTGATCCCCGCGAGCGCTATCCGCGCTCGGGATGGGCGTAGAACACGCGCTCAACGATCGCCCGCGCGCGCCGCGCACCGCGCAGATATTCTTCTTCGACGTCGTGCCGCTCGGAGGTGTCCTTACCCATAAGGGATGCGACCACCGCCAATTCTCCCAGCTCGTGCGGCAGCACATCGATCTTCGAAGACTGCGCGCGGCCCGTTCCTAAGAAGTTGAGATCACGTAGTAACGACGCCCGGCTCCACGCCTCGACCAATCGATCGTGATCGGTCGAAGAGAGCAGCCCCACCTCGCGAGCGGCAGCCAAAGCGGGGAGCGTCGCCGTCGTCCGAAGAGCAGGATACGCACCGGCGTGCTGAAGCTGTAACAGCTGGGCGGTCCACTCGACGTCGGCCAATCCCCCGCGGCCCAACTTGAGGTGTCGCTGGGGTTGGACGCCGCGCGGCATACGCTCAGTCTCCACGCGCGCCTTGATGCGCCGCACCTCACGTAGCGCCGCGTCACCCAACCCACCCGCGGGATAGCGGAACGGATCAATGACCTTCACGAACTCGGCACCAAGAGCTTCGTTACCAGCAATGGGGCGGGCCCTCAGTAAGGACTGGAATTCCCATACCTCGGCCCAGCGCTCGTAGTACTCGGCCAACGATCCCAGGCTGCGCGCGAGCACACCATTTCGACCCTCGGGCCGCAGATCGTAGTCCACCGGCATCGGCGGTTCAGGGCTCGCCTCCTTGAGGAGCCGGGCCAGCTGCGACGCCACCTCGTTGGCAAGCCGCTGCGCCAAAACCTCGTCGCTATCCGGCAGTGGATCGTGCAGGAAGAGGATATCCGCGTCCGATGCGTATCCCATCTCCTTGCCACCAAGCCGTCCAAGGGCGACGACGGCGTAGCGTGACAGCGGCTCGTCAATCCCCAGTTTTCGGCACCCTGCAATCTGTGCCGCACGGAGGCCCGCCTCAATTGAGATCTCTGCCGCGTGGGATACGGCTGCTCGTGACTCGGCAGGCTCCACAACGCGCAGCACCTGGCCCATCGCCGTCCGCATCAACTCTCGGCGGCGCAGGTAGCGCCCGGCAGACACGATGTCGGAAGGCTCATGGCGGCGCGTGAGCAACGATTCAAGTTCGGTGTCCAGCTCTTCGCGGGTAGGTGGAAGCAGATCCGATTTATCCACCAGCCAGCTAATGGACTCGGCCAACCCAGGAATCTGGTCAGCCAGATATCGCGACGAGGAAAGAATGAGGCAGAGCCGCTCGGCCGCCGCGCCGCCGTCGCGCAAGGTGCGCATGTACCACGAGGTCCGTCCCATCTTCTCGGAAAGAACTCGGAAGGCGAGGAGTCCGGCATCCGGCTCCGGGCCTTGCGCAAACCAGCCAAGCATGACAGGCAGGAGTTGGCGCTGGATGGCCGCGGTACGCGAAACACCCGAGGTCAGCGCGCTGATGTGGTTAAGTGCACCCGACGGATCCAGATATCCCATGGAGGAGAGTCGCGCCTTGGCGGCCTCACTGTCCAGTGAGACGTCGTCGGGAGAGAGTCGCGCTGCTTCAGGCAGAAGTGGGCGGTAATAAATTGCTTCGTGGAGCTTTCGCACCTGCCTGCGAGTATCCTGCCACGCCTTTTCCAGATCCGCCGACGTGTGAATGCCAGCGCGCTGCAACGAGCGGGCCACACGGCGCAACTCCGCCTCACCGCTGGGAACCAGATGGGAGCGGCGTAATCGTTGTAATTGGATCCGGTGTTCAAGCGTCCGCAGAAAGCGGTAGTCGTGGTCCAGTAGTTCGGCGTCCTTGCGAGCCACGTAGCCGCCATCGCGGAGAGCTCCGATGGAGTCGAGCGTGGACTGCGTGCGCAGCGACTCATCAGTACGTCCATGCACCAGCTGTAGCAGCTGGACAGTGAACTCGACGTCGCGCAATCCGCCCTTACCAAGCTTCAGCTGACGCCCCTGCTCCCGCGCGGGCACGTGTTCCTCTACGCGGCGGCGCATCGCTCGAGAGTCCTCAACAAAGTTCTCACGGTTGGCAGCCTCCCACACCTTGGGGCGCAGGGCGGAAATGTAGGCCTCGCCCAGTTCCATATCTCCCGCAATCGGGCGGGCCTTTAACAGAGCCTGGAACTCCCATCCCTTAGCCCATCGGTCGTAATATGCAACGTGCGACTCCAGCGTACGCACCAGTGGGCCGTCCTTGCCCTCGGGGCGTAAGTTGGCATCAAGAATCCATAGTGCAGGCTCACCGGCGGAGGCGGAAACAGCCCTTCCCACGGAGGTAGCTAAACGCGTGGCGATACGAATAACGTCCGGCTCATCCAACGGTTCAGCGTCACCCGAACCACCATCCGAGCCGTCATCGAGCCCCCGCGCCACGTACACCACATCCACATCGGAAATGTAGTTGAGCTCGCGAGCCCCGGTCTTACCCATGGCGATGATCGCCAAGCCCACCTTGTCGGCATCCTCAACTTCCGCACGCGCCACGGCGAGGGCCGCATCGAGCGTCCCACCCACGATATCCGCAATCTGCGAGGACACCTCTGGCATCGCTTCCAACGGATCGGGGGCCGTGAGGTCGGACGCAGCTAGCGCTCCAATTCTGGTGAAGTAATGGACTCGCAGCTTATTGATGCAGTCCTCCCCGTGCGCCACAGGGAAGGGCGTCTCGGGGTCCGCCCCCACGGCCTCAAGCGCCAGAGCTCGCTCGTGGGCCAACGTCGTCGTCGAAATTGACGCGCGTTCGTGGCCACCGGGATGCGAAATAACCTCTTCCGTCAAATGCGGGTGCGAGATCATAAAATCACCAAGCGAACTCGACATTCCCAGCAACGCAACCAGCCGCGCCCTCGTACGCGCGTTCGCGACAAGTCCACGCAGAATCGCCCCGCATCCAGCCGCGTCGCACGCCTCCTTCAGACGAATGAAAGCGAGCAGACACTGGTCCGGATCGGCCACCTGATCAAACTCAGCGAGATATTCGGGCCTCTTCAGCTCGTCAAGAGCCGGATCGCTCAGCAGGGCCTCGCCGCGTACCGGATCCGCAAAACCGGCCCTACGCAGTTGGCTCGTCAGACTCTGTTCGCGCATCTCTTCCCACTTCCTACAATCCGGCTAGGTAACAACGTCGTACGATCCGGTTGGGATCCACGCCCCGGCGGCCAAGGGCCGGGCGCTCACCGTTCCGGCTAGATTGTAGGCTCAGTATGTTGCGAGAAAATGACGTCGTTCTGCCGGGGTGATCTGCTGGCGGTACTGCTCCCACTCGTGGCGCTTGTCGCGTAAGAAGTAATCGAAGCAATCCTCCCCAAGAGTCTCCGCTACGAGTTCCGAACGCTGCATAGTCTCCAACGCCTGGCTGAGCGAACTCGGAAGGGACTCGATACCAAGAATCCTGCGCTCCATATCGCTCAGCAAGAACACGTCTGTGTCCGCCTGCTCCGGAAGCTCATAATTGCCTTCGATCCCGGCCAAGCCCGCACGAAGCAACACTGCATAGGCCAGATAAGGATTCGCGGCCGAGTCGATAGCCCGATACTCCAGCCGCGCCGACTGTGGACGATCGGGGCGGTAATGCGGCAGCCGGATGAGCGCCGACCGATTGCTCGGCCCCCAACTCACATAGGACGGAGCCTCGCCGCCGCCCCACAGGCGCTTGTACGAGTTGACGTGCTGATTCGTCACCGCGGTGATCTCACGGGCGTGCTTGAGCAGCCCCGCCATGAATTGGCGGCCCGTCTCCGACAGTCCGTACTCACCCGCTGGATCAGAAAACGCGTTGCGCTCGCCTTCGAAAAGAGAGATATGAGTGTGAAGGCCCGACCCCGGCGCGTCAATAAGCGGCTTCGGCATAAACGACGCCTGCACACCCTGACGCACCGCGACGTCCTCGATGACCGCCTTGAACGTCATGAGATTGTCCGCCATCGACAGCGCGTCCGAGAAGTGAAGGTCAATCTCGTTCTGGCCCGGCCCAGCCTCATGGTGCGAGAATTCCACCGAGATGCCCATCTCCTCCAGGTTGAGGATTGCCTCGCGGCGGAAATCATGGGCGGTTGAGCGGGTCACGTGATCGAAATAGGACGCCGAATCGATCGGCACCGGGATGGCCTCCGGATCCGTCGAGGGGTGGAAGAGGAAGAACTCCACTTCGGGATGGACGTAGCAGGTGAATCCCATCTCGCCGGCCTTCGCAAGGGCTCGTTTGAGAATGTTGCGGGGATCTGTACGCGCGGGCTCGTCGTCGCGTGTGGTGATATCGCAAAACATGCGCGCCACGGGATGATCGGTTCCACGCCACGGCAACAGTTGGAACGTCGAGGCATCCGGCCGAGCAAGCATGTCCGACTCGTAGACGCGTGTCAGCCCTTGAATGGACGAGCCGTCAAAACCGATGCCGTCCTCAAAGGCCTCTTCTAACTCCGCCGGCGCTATCGCCACCGACTTCAGCTTGCCCACCACGTCGGTGAACCACAGACGAACGAAACGCACGCCCTTGTCCTCAATGGTGCGAAGTACATACTCCTGCTGGCGATCCACGGCACTCCTTTGATAGAACTTCCTCTATTCTGCCACCCCGGCTGAGTTTGTGTGCCGAGGGACAAGACCTGCAAGTACGAGGTCACGTCAGAAGAACGACGACGACGTCCGGCACTCAGGTCCGCGGTGCCCCACCCTGTGGGCGTTCCTTCAATTCCTGCCACCCAAGAACATCCGTGTGATTTCCCGGCTTTGTGTCATTGGACTCGGGAGCGTCCTGGAAACGAGTCTTCATCAGCGAGATCATGTCCACCAGATCATGCCCGTTAACGATGGGACTCGACGTGCGGATAAATCCATGCGCTACCTCGCCGATTGAGCGGTTGCTAACAACGGCCAGGCGATCAAGACTTTGCCCCCACTCGTGCAGACAGTTCAACGCAAATGCCCAAGGAGCGAGAGTAACAAGGTAATTAATGTCCGTTCCCGGCGGTGGTGCGACGAGAAACCGCCGGAATCCCCTGCATTGGTCATGTGCCACAGTTCCATCTGTCGTGCGCACCGCAGCCCCCATGATGGTGAGAATGCCAAGCAGCATCACCATGATGCATACAAAGAGCCAGAAGGGCCGTAGCGAACTGGTGAGCATAAGGATGAAGGCCAAGATGGTCCCAGCGAGACCGCCGAGGAACTCCAGCGCTCCGGCTGAGCTAAGACGTTCACGAGCCGAGCGGAACCAGCGGTATTCATCGTGGATCCGGTGCACAACGGCGCCGGACATGCGGTCACTGAGGGAACGCCGTAGTCCCGACAAGCGGCCGGACGGGGTTCCCACCGGTGGAATTCCCAGGTCCTCAAGGATGCCTCGGAAGCGCCGGGAGTCAAAGGGGTGCGATCTCGCATAGGGTTGGTTCTCTATAGCGCCGGGTACTGCTAACTGGTCAAGGAAAAGGCGTTCCTCCGGTGTGCATGTGTCATCGGGTGGATTGAGGTAGGCCACAACAACAAAAGGCAGACCTTTGCTGAGGTAACGATATTCGACGAGTTCAATAAAACCGCGTACTGCCAAATCCAGAATGATGCACAGTGCAATGTCACGATGACCAGCCTCCCGATAAACGAAGGCAGCCTCCGCCACACTCATTTGAGGGGGTTCCATTCGCATGGGAGGCTCCCCGCCCGTGACGTGTCGGGTGGGCTGGGGTTCATCACCCTCGGGGAAAACCCCACGCGGGAGCAGGGCATACTCACGCTCCGGGCGAATCGCAATGAGCAGGATAAGAGTTGCCACGCCGATCAACAGAATTCCTGACCAAAACTCAGCGTTGGTGACTTGGAAGTAGGCAATGATCTGTGACATCTCACCTCCTCCGAAGACTCGCCGTGCGCCCATAGTAGACCTGATGTGCCCATAGTAGCTCGTCAAGCGGGTCCTTTGAGGTCCTTTACGGTCCAGATGGCCAGCTGAAATGGGCGCGGACTATGCGAGACGACTAGGATGGTGCCACCGTCCAAGCGAAGGAGAAGCATGAGCACCTCGAAAAGTCCCGCGCCGCGCCGCGTGCGGGTCCATCATCTCGCCGAGATGAAGGAACGACGTGAGCCCATCACGATGTTGACCTGCTACGACGCCATCACCGCCCGCATCTTCGATTCCGCGGGCGTCGAATCGCTTCTCGTCGGCGATTCCTACGGCAATACGCTTCTTGGTTACCCGTCCACCATCCCTGTCTCCCTCGAAGAGATGGAAGTGGCCACCGGTGCCGTGGCACGCGCCACCGCACGCGCCTTCGTCGTCGCCGATCTTCCCTTTGGTTCCTATGAAGAATCTCCCGCACAGGGCGTTCGGTCCGCCGTTCGGCTGATGAAAGCCGGGGCGCAGGCGGTCAAGCTTGAGGGCGGAAAGCGCCAGGCCGCGACCATCGCGCACATTACCGCCGCCGGCATCCCCGTAGTGGGCCACCTTGGATTTACACCCCAGTCCGAACATCGCCTCGGAGGTCCACGTGTCCAGGGGCGCACCGACGAGTCTGAAACCCAGCTCATTGACGACGCCGTCGCCGTGCAGGAAGCTGGAGCGGTCGCCGTCGTCCTAGAAATGGTTCCGGCCCGCCTCGCCTCGAAAATTTCCAAGATCCTCACCATTCCCACCATTGGGATCGGCGCCGGCGATGGCTGCGACGGTCAGGTGTTGGTGTGGACGGACATGGCAGGGATGACCAGCTGGTCGCCTTCCTTCTCCAAGCAGTTTGGCCGCGTGGGCGACGCCCTACGTGACGCGGCCACCGACTACTGTGCGGCCGTCAAGTCACGCTCCTTCCCCGACGATTCGCACTCGTTCTGACTGATTTCGTGACTCCCTTGATGACGCTCTGAAAATCTATCTCCGTCATCCCGCATCTCGTGTACCCATGACACACGGGGTGCGGGATGACGGAGATTCTTTTTAAGGAACTTTGTATCAGAGGTCAGCTGGCTCAACTCTCACCCCAAAAATCGTCCTTCTCATCCCACGCCTCGCGCCATTGCTTTTCCGCCGCATCCGACGCCGCGTTGCGTTCACGAGCAATCGCAAAGGCGCGTGCCGCTTCCTCGGCGGTCGCATACGGACCCATGCGGTCGCGCCAACCTGAGCGCTTGCCCTTCTCGACTTCGCCGGTGCGGGTGTTGAGATAGTACTCACCCTCCATGACGTCTCCTTTCACACCGCGGCAGGTGCCAAGCGTGTGCGTTCGTCCTAGACTTGAATCCATGTTGGCAGAACGCGCACCAC
This sequence comes from Actinomycetaceae bacterium, assembly GCA_039812645.1. Taxonomy (GTDB): domain Bacteria; phylum Actinomycetota; class Actinomycetes; order Actinomycetales; family Actinomycetaceae; genus Ancrocorticia. Next base: position 19,686 of record JBDIAV010000035.1, on the reverse strand, counting down.
TTGGCACCCTTGTTCCCGGAAAACTTTCCCCCAAGCGTCAGGTTCCCAAGGGAATCGAACGCCCCGAGTACCTCTTCCATGACGGTCCGGAAGTGGTGACGGCATCGGACGTCAAGAATGCCGAAACCATCGAGAAGATCCGCATCGCCGGGCGCATCGCAGCTGATGCCCTGTACGAAGCTGGCAAGGCCGTGGCGCCTGGTGTCACGACGGACGAACTGGATCGCATCGCACACGAGTACATGTGCGACCACGGCGCCTACCCCTCCTGCCTCGACTACATGGGCTTCCCGAAGTCGATTTGCACCTCGATTAACGAGGTCATCTGCCACGGCATCCCCGATTCCACCGTGCTGCACGACGGCGACATCATCAATCTGGACGTCACCGCCTATAAGAACGGCGTGCATGGGGACACGAACGCGATGTTCACCGTGGGCGAAGTGGACGAGGAGTCCAAGCTTCTCATCGAACGCACGAAAACTGCGATGATGCGTGGCATCAAGGCCGTCAAGCCGGGTCGCCAGATCAACGTCATTGGTCGTGTCATTGAGTCCTACGCCAAGCGCTTTGAGTACGGAGTCGTACGGGATTTCACTGGTCATGGGGTGGGCGAGGCATTCCACTCGGGGCTCATCGTTCCCCACTACGACGCAGCACCCTCTTATGACACGATCATGGAGGTTGGGATGGTCTTTACCATCGAACCCATGCTGACCCTTGGCACCATCGCTTGGGACCAATGGCCCGACGAATGGACAGTTCTCACCAAGGACCGCGCCCGCACGGCACAATGGGAGCACACTCTCGTTGTCACCCCGGATGGAGCCGAGATTCTGACACTGCCGTCAGATGTGGATCTGGCTCCTCACCTGTAAGGAGTTTCCATGACTACTTCCCCCCAGCACATCGCCTTCGGAATCGACATCGGCGGCTCCGGCATCAAGGGCGCACTCGTCGATCTGGACCGCGGTGAATTTATTGGGTCGCGCTACCGCATTCCCACACCGCAGCCCGCTACCCCCGACGCGGTGGCGGACACCGTGGCGGAGCTAGTTGAGCACTTCGGGATTGACGAGACCGTTCCGATTGGCATTGATTTCCCGGCACCCATCATCCACGGTGTGGCCCCCATGATCGCCAATCTGCACGAGTCGTGGAAGGATGAAAACGTCCTCAAGCTCATGACGGAGCGCTTGGGCCGTCCGGTCACCGTGTTGAACGACGCCGATGCCGCGGGTTACGCCGAAGTACATTACGGCGCCGCCAACGGCATCGACGGTCTGGTCATGGTACTGACGCTGGGAACCGGCATCGGATCCGTGCTGGTCATGGACGGTGTACTTATCCCCAACACGGAGCTCGGCCACCTGGAAATTGACGGCTACGACGCCGAGAAGCGCGCCGCCTCCTCAGTTTTCGAAAACGAGGGCCTCACCTACGAGCAGTGGGCTGAGCGCCTGCAGCGTTACTTCTCCCATGTGGAGATGCTCTTCTCCCCCGATGTCTTCATCATCGGCGGCGGTATTTCGAAGAAATCGAAGAAGTTTGTGCCGCTTCTCAGCACTCGTGCACCGATCATTCCGGCCGAGCTGCTCAACACCGCGGGCATCGTGGGTTCGGCTCTGTTGGCCGCTCAGGAGGCCGGAGCTTTTGCCCTGGACGATGAGACCAAGACGAAGATCGCCGTAGCTCGCGAAGAAGTCCGCAAGGTTCAGAAAGCGGAGAAGGAAGCTAAGAAGGCCGCGAAGCTAGCCGCTGAGGCTTCCGGCGAATCTGTCGGAAGCGCCGGAAGCGCCGAGTAGGCGCTGGTTTATTGGAGCTGGACATTTCGAGAATGGACAGCTGTGTCGAGAATTGAGCCCTAGGACAGTAGCGCAGGGCTCAATTCTCGCGAAAAGTGTCCATTCTCGAACATAGGCGAATGAGTCGGCCGATACGCCGGGTTCTGTTCCGGCCCGCCTCAGCGGGCCGGCGGCGACCATCCCTCTACGCTGTACGTTGCCGCACAGCTCTAGCGGTCCACCCGCGCGCTCAGCGGGACGCCTCAACGCGCGCTGTCTGACCTTGCTCCCGGTGGGGCTTGCCATGCCACTCCAGTCACCTGGAGCGCGGTGGTCTCTTACACCGCCGTTTCACCCTTACCTCGGGCCAAAGCCCGTGGCGGTCTGTTTTCTGTGGCGCTTTCCCGCGGGTCACCCCGGGTGGGCGTTACCCACCACCGTTCCCTGTGGAGCCCGGACGTTCCTCGGGGCGTGTTCTGACGAACACGTCACGCGGCCGCCTGGCCGACTCATTCGCCCTGCCATCATAGACTAAAGCTCGTGCGTATTCTTCTCCCGCCCTCGGAAGGCAAGACTCCCCCGGCATCCGGCCCCACTCTCGACCTCTCGATTCTGGCTTATCCGGAACTAACGGACGCACGGGCCGCCGTCGTCGACGAACTGATCAAAGTCTCCCGCCGCGACGATGCTCTCGCGATTCTTAAGGCCGGAGAACGCATTCGTCCCGAGGTGGAGGCCCAGCGCGAGCTGTGGAGCCTGCCGTGCGCACCCGCGCGTGAGGTCTACACCGGGGTGCTGTACGAGGCCGCGCAACTTCGCGAGGGCGACGACGTCACCATCTTCTCCGGCCTTTTTGGGGCAACCGGTGGTGAGGATCTCATTCCTGCCTACCGACTCTCGATGAACGTCAAACTGCCGCGGGCCGGTGCGCTTAAGACGTACTGGCGACGGCACCTCAAGGCGGAAATGTTCGCGGCAGAGGTCTCCGAAAGCGCCACAGATGCCGCGTACGACCCGAACCAGGTCACCGTAGACATGCGCTCGGGCGCTTACCTGGTATGGAACCCGCCCGGCCCCTGGTGGGACGTGCGGGTGCGCGATTCCTCCGGCAAAGTCATCACACATATGGCCAAGCACTATCGCGGGCTACTAACGCGAGCACTGTTGGACGCCAAGAGCGACGACGTCGCCGCTGTCGCTCGCACACTCGGAACCGTCGAGGTCGATGAAGATGGGTTGAAACGTCACCTCACGCTGACGCCCACGGACGCGTAGTTACATCCCAGCACCTCGGTCCGCATCATCCCGATTCCGCTCTGACACCCACCGATGCGCAGCGCTCTCGTTGGCGTTCGGTTCGTACTCCTCGTTCTCCAACTGACCCCCACCGATGCGCAGCGCTCTCGTTTCTCGTCACATGGCATCTTGTTGACCCCATCTGGCGCCTAGTGTCACAGCACCTCACGCATGACCTCTCCCGCATGGCCCCTCACGCCAGCGAGAGAAACATCTTCTCCAGGTTTTCGCGGTTTTCTTCGGCGTTCACACCGTCGTCGAGCATGCATTCGCGCATAGCGGTAGCGATAACGAGGAAGCCAGCGCGGTCAATCGCTTTGGAGACGGCCGCGAGCTGCTGTACCACCTCGCGGCAGTGCCCACCGTTCTCGATGAGATTGATCGTCCCAGCCAACTGGCCGTTGGCGCGCTTGAGCCGGTTGACGATTTTGCGGCGAGCTTCAGGATCCTGGTCCAGTCCAATTTCCTCGCTCGGATCCGCCACGTTGTCACGCGACCCCAGCGGATCTTGGTGGGTTTCTTTTGTTGCCATCACTGCCTCATTTCATTACGCGCTCTTGACGCTTTCCTCATGATCCACGATTGGTTTCACGCGTACCGTCAACTGGGATGATCGTAACAACTCGATCACACTCGTAAATACTATCCCCAGTATATCTGTTAAGATGCTCCCGGTAGTATTTTTCACACGAAGGAGAGTCCAACAATGTGCCGAGCAGTAACGTGTAAGACGTGCGGCAAAACAACCTGGGCCGGATGCGGCCAGCATGTGGCGCAGGTCAAGCGCACCGTCCCTGCATCGCAGTGGTGCCCCGGCAATCACCCACAGGAAGAGCGCGGTGGCTTCTTCTCTCGCCTTTTCGGAAAGGGAAAATAGCCCCATGCGTATCGTCATTGTTGGAGGTGTCGCAGCTGGAATGAGCGCCGCAGCTCGTGCGCGCCGCCTCTCCGAAGAAGCCGAGATCATCGTCCTTGAACGTGGGGAGCATGTCTCCTTTGCCAACTGTGGCCTCCCCTATTACCTGGGCGGGGAGATCGAGGACCGCGCCAAGCTCCTGGTCCAGACACCTGCGTCGTTGGCCGCTTCACTCAACCTAGACGTCCGCATCCACCACAACGTCACCGGTTTCAACGCTTCGGCAAAAACTGTCCAGGTGGACACCCCGGCCGGAAGCGAAGAGATCACCTACGACGCCCTCGTCCTCGCGCCTGGCGCCGTCGCCAGCCGTCCCCCAATCGGTGGGCTGGATAAATCCACTCGCGTTCGTACTCTCCGCACCGTCGACGACGCAGTCGCCCTGCGCACCTCCGTGGAAACCGGCGCACGGCGCGCGGTTGTTCTTGGTGCCGGTTTTATCGGACTGGAAGCCGCCGAAGCCCTGGCCCATCAAGGGCTGACAACAAGCATCGTCGAGTTCGCGCCGCATGTGCTACCACCGCTGGAGAACGAGATGGCGGCGCTAGTTACGGACGAGTTGGCACAACTAGGAATCGCTGTTTACACCGGAGTCTCCGCCCAGATAATCGAGTCAAACACGGACCAGGACATCGTCGTGTTGTCTGACGGGACGCGGTTGGAGGCCGACGTCGTCGTGCTGTCCACGGGTGTTCGTCCCGCTACCGCCGCCTTCGAGGCATCCGGCGTGGAGTGCGAGCGCGGCGCCATAGTGGTGGATGGGCATGGCCGCACCAACCTGCCGGACGTGTACGCCGCTGGCGACGCAACCGTTTCCACCGACGCGGTGACCGGGGTTCGCCGCCCGGTTGCGCTCGCTGGTCCTGCCAACCGCGCGGGCCGTCACATTGCCGACGCGATCCTCCGCCCCGAGCGGGCACGCGCTATCCCTATGCCGCTTGGTACCGCCATCGTTCGTATCGGCGAACTCACCGCCGCCATGACCGGAGCGAACCGGGCCGCACTCAATGCAGCGGGCATCAGGTACCACACGCTCCATCTACATCCCGGGCAGCACGCCGGATACTTCCCCGGGGCCGAACAGATCCACCTCATCGTGCACATCCGCAAGAGCGATGGGCTCGTGCTGGGCGCCCAGGCCGTGGGCAAAGATGGCGTGGACAAGCGCATCGACGTACTCGCCACCGCGATTCGCACCCACATGGCCGCGCCCGATCTCATCGATCTGGATCTCGCCTATGCGCCGCCCTATGGCAGTGCCAAAGATCCAATCAACATGGTGGGCATGGTGGCCGCCAACGTCATGGATGGTCTTATGGATCTCTGGTACGCCGAAGACTTCGCATCCCTTCGGAACGAAGCGCTCATTATTGATGTGCGTTCCGCAGGCGAGTTTGCCAGCGGACACCTGCCCGGAGCTATCAACGTGCCACATGTGGAGTTGCGCGGCCGCATTGACGAGGTGCGCGAAGCTGCTGGCGGCCGTCCGGTGCGCGTTACCTGCCAGGTGGGCGTGCGCTCGCATATTGCCAACCGCATTCTCGCTGGTCACGGCTTCGATACCAGGTCGCTATCGGGCGGAATGCTCACAGCGCTTGCGGTGCTTGGACGCGACTATATGCAACTCGGCGAGATCTGATACTCCCCACTACGGATCTTTGCAGCCGAGATTTTGAACCAACTGACTGCTCCGACACTAGACAATCCTCAACGCAAACAAAATCCGTACTCACCCCATTGTGGAGTACGGTAAGCATCGGAACACCGCTGGTGCGTGGCGTCGTGACTTGCCGCGCACCACGATGATTCGTCACCCACACAAACACCCATTTATTCCACGTGAAAGGAATCATCATGTGCTCACCTATTCGTTGCGACACCTGCGGCAAGGTCACCTGGACCGGCTGCGGCCAGCACATTGAGGAAGCTCTCGCCCCGTTCGCTCCCGAAGAGCGTTGCACCTGCGACGCCTGAGAGATCGCCGATAGATCAGGCCGGGCGATGTCGCCTTCTCAGAGGCTATAGGGAAATATCGGCTGACACAGGGGAGCTCGGGTGACATCTCGATGAACATCCAAGCTCCCCTGCCACAACCCATATCTCACCGTGATGGTCATCCGTACATCAACCCGGGCTGCATAACGACAAGTGAGCATTGTGTCCCCGCTTCCCACGATGGAAGGTCACGTTCGCAGGGCTAAAGAATCACTTCGGCAGACGCACAATAATGGCGTCGTAGTCCTCGGAAAGATAAATTTCTTCCTCGGGTAACACGCGAATCTGCGACACCTCCACCGGCGAAAGATTAATACCACCACTCGTCGTCCCGTTGGGGTGCAGTGCCATCACCGCATAGCCTCCCGACTCGCGCGAATGCTGATAAATCTTCTTCAGATCCTCGGCCAGCGGTTCGTACAGCACATCTCGCTGTGCGCGCAGCGCCTGCTGCTCAGCCTGAATCTGGGCGACGGCGTCCTCAAGCTCCGCCCTCTTGGCAAGCATGTCATCTTTGAGGAGCCCAATCGCCGCGCCTAGGGAGGCCACCTTATCCTGGGCTGCTTCAACACCTTCGAGCGCCGCGAACTCCAGATCGGAGGCAGCGCTCAACATCTCTCGGAGCCCTTCGATCTCTTGCTGGAGCACCAACAGATCGCGGGATGTCAGGCCAGTTCCGGCGTTAAGTTTGGCTTCTTTCTCCGTAATCTGCTCCTGCAGCGCCATGCACTTTGTTTCACATTCAGCTAGGTGGGCCTCTGCACTCACCACGGCTTTCTCCGCCGCCTCTTTATCCCGCGCGCGAGCCGCAGCTGCGTTCATGATGGTTCCGAGCTTTTCACGAAGCGGATGCTTAACGTTTGAGCGTTCAAGCCGGGCGATCTGGGAATCGAGTTCAGCCACATCGAGAAGAGTGAGCTGATCTGCTGCGGGTGCTGTAGCCATACACCGAGCCTACCGAATCTGTGGGCCAGTTCACGGATAAACCAGCATGTGGCGCACATCGAAACTCTTCAGCAACGACGACGGCCCCGACCCCCTCCGTTTCAAACCCTCACGAACACCGTGTCACCGTGTCATGGAAAAGCTGTCTCGGTCTCTCAGACAAACCGTCACGTTACAGCCGAGCAAACCAGGCATCCGTGGGGATGTCCGAGATGTAGCTATCGGGCAGATCTGCGGCGTCGACTCCCACAGCTGTCAACTCAGCCAACAATCGATCCCGCATGTGGCCGAGCAGCGGCCACTCGGTGGCCCAATGCGTCGCACTCACCAGCGCGCATCCGCCGTTCCACAGGTGGTCCGTGGCGGGGTGGTGGCGCAGATCAGCCGTGAGATAGACATCCGCACCGGAGGAGTTCGCCAAGCCTAACAACGAGTCACCCGAACCCGAGCAGATCGCCACCCGCCGCACCACTCGCTCGGGATCACCACCCACCAGAACACCGGCGGGCACCTCCGGAATCACAGCGGCCACACGCTCCCCGAACTCGCGCAGCGTCAAAGGCTCGATGGAACCAACCCCTCCAATGCCACTCGCTTCATCGAGCGGCCGCTCCAGTGTCACGCTCAGCAACTCCGCGAGCGCGAGCGTGGATACGGCGACATCCGCATTGGTGTGGGCGGTGTACAAAGCAACATCGTTCTTGATGAGTCGGCTCGTCCAGGTGCCTTTTGCCGTCGTCGTCGCAACGGAGTGGGTACCTCGCAAGTAGAGCGGGTGGTGGGTGATGAGCATGTCCGCGCCGCGGGTGATGGCCTCTTGGACGCTCTCCTCGCACGGGTCCACGGCGAAACCCACCGAGCTCACCGGGATGCTCGGATCCCCCACCGAGAGCCCGACGCGGTCCCATGACTCGGCCGTCTCCAGAGGAAAGAGGCGTTCCATTGCTGCGACGACGTCGCCCACCTGAATAGTCATGAAACCAGACTATCGTTTCCACCCGAGCCGAGAAGCGATCCAACGCCGCACCCGCGCCTCAATGGCGCGGGTGCGCTAGTTCGGAAGAAGCGTGCTTATGATCGCCAGTGCCACGAACATGAGCGTCCACAGCCCAATCAACGTCACGTTCACGTTGAGGTACTGCTTCATCACCGCGGCGAACTCGCGGAGGAAGGCTGAGGGGACGAAGTAGCGCGCCGTCTTCGATCCGACGACGTGGGCGTTGAGGCCAAGCTTGCGCGTCAGCATCGCCGAACGGAACACGTGGTAACTGTTGGTTGTCACAAGAATCTTGGTGTCCGGGCTGGGCAGTAGTTTCTGGCTGAAGAGCAGGTTTTCACGAGTATTCCGCGCCCGATCCTCAATGAGAATCCTCCCGTCTGGGATGCCGTGGTCTCGCAAGTACCGTGCCATTCCTTCGGCTTCACTAATTTCTTCGTCAGGTCCCTGACCGCCACTCGGAATGATGGTCGCCGGAGGGTTTTGCGCGTTGGCCATCTCGATACCTTTATCGAGGCGCGAAGCAAGAAGCGGAGGCACACTGGTACCAATCAGCCCGGACCCCAGTACCACCACGTAGTCCGCAGCAAGGCCTCCCGGCACCTTGCGATAGAGGAATGACGCCAACAGGTACACGAAGAAGCAGAATGCAATGTACAGCGCCACCCCAAAGATATAGGTCGTGAAAGCACCCACAAGATCTGGGCTGACATATCCTTCTTGCGCAAAATGACTCAGAGCACCCATGACTATCGGCAGCGCGAACGGCAAGACTACGAACGCAATGCCCAGCAGAAGCGACAGCAGGTTGCCAAGTGAGCGCTGTTCTTTACGCACCATAGTGACACCGTTGACCAGCAGGAAGATGGTGAGCAGCGGATATCCAATGAGCGGCGCCGCCACCATAATCACGAGGAGAACAATAACCCAGGGGCTCGCCCCGTTCCCGTCGTCTGTCACAAGGATGAGCCCGATAAGGGACAAGCCCGCCCCGAACAGCAGGAAGATGATATTGGAAATCCGCCGTCGCTCACGAATAAAACCGACGACTCCCCCGGCAAGTAGCACCAGCCCCATGCCGAGAATGATGTGTACAGGTTCCACTATGTTTCCTCCTTGCAGACGTTTCCACAGTGTTCGGCCAGTCTAGATGATTGCCTTCCCGGACCTCATAGCGGTTTCTACGGCAATCTTCCGTGCTATTTCTCCGTTATTCGACCATGCCTGTGCCATACGTACAGGCATGTGCTGATTCCGAAGCTCTTCGGCCATCCTCGTGACCTGTGGCTCGAAACCCCTCACCCGCCACCTCCGAGATGGTCCGCAGCGCCGCCTCCAGCTCGGAACTCTCAACGTGACCGTAGGAGAAAACGATTCCGTTCTCCGCACCGCCACTCCAGTAACTACTCAGTGAACCTACGGCCACCCCGCACTTTTCACAGCCGGCAACGACATCCTGCTCCTGCTCTGCGGACAACCGCATGATCGCTGTGGACTCGGCGTGTAGTTGAACGTCATACGGAGCCAAAATCTCACGGACCATCGCCTTTCTCCTGGCAAGATCGCGCCTATGGCGGACGAGCTGGCGGCGCAGGCCGCCGTGGCCCAAGTAGGTTGCCACGGCCCTCTGGGCGATGGCGGAAGGAACTAAACCAAGATCTCGGCGCAGGTCAAGCACCGGTTCCTGTAGGTTCGGAGCAAGGATGAGATATCCAAGCCGTACTTCACTGGTTAGCACACGATTGAAGGTGCCGAGATGGGCGACGCGATCGGGAGCCAGCTCCCACAGCGACGGCATAAGAGGACCCGTGTGACGGTCTTGAGAATCGAGATCATCCTCGATCACGAGCACACCACGATATTCCGCAGCCCGAATAAGGTCAAGCCTCTGACCGGCGGGCATGCTTCCGCCCAACGGATAGAGTCGGTTGGGCGTCACGACGGCGGCACCCGCCCCCTCGGGAATCACATCCCTCATCGCTAGTACATCCAATCCGGAGTGCCGGATCACGCCGCGCAGGCCCGGGTAGCCAGGATCTTCTACCGCTATCGTCTGGCGAAATCCCAGATCAGGGAGGCAGGCGAGGAGTGTAAAGAGTCCATCACGCGCACCCGACGTGACGATGATTGAGGCGGGATCGACCGTCATCGAACGAGTGAGGCGAAGGTGTTCAGCAATCGCCTTACGGAGATCAGCATCACCACGAGAATCGGTGGGATTTTCAGACCCCGTTCCCGCCGCGCTTCGCCAAGCCTCTCGCCACGCAGAATCCTGTGAGACGTTCTCATGAGTTATTCCGGGGCGCAAATTGACGATATGAGTCGATGTCGGCTCGTTCTGCGCCGGACAAACGAGAGTACAACTTTTCCCGCGTGTAGATCTCACTGGAGTTTCACCCATAACCATTGGAACCTCGCGGCATCCCTTATCTTCCGAGACACGGGTCGGTGAAGGGTCAGAGAACGCCCCCTGGTGCGTCGAGGATTTATCCTCTCGTCGTGGCCAAATAAGGGGAAAACCCTTCGTTTCCAACGCGTCGGGATGGACAAACGTAGCGCCCTTTGGCTTCGTTACAAGATACCCCTCGGCCACGAGCTGGTCGTAGGCGGCAACGGCAGTACCTCGGGAAACACCGAGGTTGTCGGCTAACACGCGCGACGACGGCATCCGATCGTAGGCACGCATGACTCCATCGGCAATGAGTCCACGAAAGTAGGCGGCGATTTGGGCCGAGAGAGGTACCCCTGACTCGCGATCGAGTTCAAACATATAGCCATCCTACAAACTGGACCATTAGAAGTGCTCTCAACTGGCTCTACCAATGGTCCAGATTGTACGAGAACCTTGTTCCCAGCGACTCGCCCCACTCGACCCTACCCTCCGCTCTCAAGCGACTCAACAAAGGATCACCATGACCATTTCTGCAACTCGCGTGAACACCGGACTAGCCCAGATGCTCAAGGGAGGCGTCATCATGGACGTCGTCACTGCCGAGCAAGCGCGCATCGCCGAAGAGGCTGGAGCCGTCGCCGTCATGGCACTGGAGCGAGTGCCCGCGGACATCCGCGCCCAGGGCGGCGTGGCCCGCATGAGCGACCCGGACCTCATTGACGAGATTATTGAGGCCGTCTCGATTCCGGTCATGGCCAAGGCGCGCATCGGCCACTTCGTCGAGGCGCAGATCTTGGAGGCGCTTGGCGTGGACTACATCGACGAGTCCGAGGTGCTCTCCCCCGCCGACTACGTCCACCACATCAACAAGCAGAACTTCAAGGTGCCCTTCGTCTGCGGCGCCACCAACCTCGGCGAGGCGCTGCGCCGCATCACCGAAGGCGCGGCCATGATCCGCTCTAAGGGCGAGGCCGGCACCGGCGACGTCTCCGAAGCCATCACCCACATCCGCACCATCAAGTCCGAAATCGCCAAGTTGGCTGCTTTGAACGACGACGAATTGTTCGTCGAGGCCAAGAACCTCCAGGCGCCCTACGAGCTGGTCAAGCAGGTGGCGGAGACCGGCGAGCTGCCCGTCGTCCTCTTCGTAGCCGGTGGCATTGCCACTCCTGCGGACGCCGCACTCGTACGTCAGCTGGGAGCCGACGGCGTCTTCGTCGGCTCCGGCATCTTCAAGTCAGGGAACCCAGCGGCCCGCGCTCGCGCCATAGTTGAGGCCACCACCCACTTCGACAACCCAACCGAGATTGCACGAGTCTCGCGCGGCCTGGGCGAGGCGATGGTGGGCATCAATGTGGCTGATCTCCCCGCACCACATCGCCTCGCCGAGCGCGGCTGGTGAACCCGTTGACCTCCGGACCACACGTTGGCGTCCTCGCGCTCCAGGGCGCGGTTGCCGAGCACGTTGCGATTCTGGAAGGGCTTGGAGCGCGGGTCATCCTGGTCCGCACCGCTGACGATCTGGACGCCGTGGACGGCCTCGTCATCCCCGGCGGCGAAAGTACCGCGATGGCACGCCTCGCCGCCGGCACCGGGCTTTTCGGTGCGATTCGTTCGCGGATTGATGACGGCTCGCTCGCCGTTTTCGGCACGTGCGCCGGACTCATCCTTCTCGCCGACGACGTCGACCCGGCGGGCTCCTTACGTGAGACCATCGGCAGACTGCCGGTGCGCGTGACCCGCAACGGCTTCGGTAACCAGCTCGCCTCTTTCGAGGCGGAGTTGGATCTCGCAGACTCGAGTAGTGACATCAAGAACGGATCAGGGGCCACGCAGGTAGATTCCGAATTTCAAGGGATCACTGCCACCGCACCGAAAATAAGTGAGATCACACCCACATCCGGCTTCGGCTCGCAGACCCTTAATTCTGCTGCGCCACGAACCAGACATTTACGCGTAGCGTTCATCCGCGCACCGCGCATCACCGAGGTGGGTGACGAGGTTCGGGTGCTGGCCAGCTACGAGGGCGAGGCCGTCGTCGTCGAATATCGGAATCTCCTCGCGGCGACGTGCCACCCCGAAATCACCGGCGAAACGCAGCTGCACGCAAGGTTTCTCGACCTCGTGCTCTAAACAATACGCGCAATAAACAACGCGGGCGCCTGGTTAGCACAATGCCATCCAGGCGCCCGCGTCTTTTAGCAACCACCTTTGGGCGGCGAAGAGAACTCTGCGGCTCAGAACTCGTCGATGACGATCTTCTTCATCTCCATGAGCTTGCCGTGAGCTCCAGGCCGTTGCATCAGTTCCCCAATATAGACCGGGACAATTTGCCAGCTGACACCCACGTTGTCGATGAGCCAGCCACACTGTTCGGCTTCGGGAACCGCCGACAAGGCGTCCCAGTAACGGTCGATCTCCTCTTGGTCCGCACACCGCACCTCAAGGGAGATGCCATGGTTGAAGGACTCAGGTTGCACGTTGCCGGAGTCGGCGGCGACGAACCACTGGCCCGCGAGCGTGAGATCGGCGTGCATGATGTGCTCCTCCGTCACCGGCCCCATCGCAACCGGGTACGTGTAGATGGTGCCCCACGCGGAGTCCGGGAAAAGGGAAAGGTAACGGTCGATGGTCTCGCGACACTTATTCTGAGCCTCGGCACCAAAGAGGAATGCAGGCATGATAAACGGACGCGGATCACCCTCGTAGTTCGTAAGAATGAGCTGCCAAGACACCCCGTAACGGTCCTCAACCCAGCCGTAATACGGGCTGAAGTCGTACTCCTGGAGCTCCATGAGGGCCTTGCCGCCGTCGATCAGCTTGTTGTAAGCGTGGTCAAGGGCTTCCCGAGCGGTCAGCGCGGCTTGCGCGGATGCGGGATCGATGCCACCGGCCTGGGCGAAAATCAGCGGGTCAAAATTGACCATGAAAGAAATCGACGGGTTAGGGCGAAACTCAGGCCCAGCGTTGATGAGGACGAATTCAAAATCCTCAATCGTCAGTTCGACCGTGAGGGGTTGCCCCGCGAGGTCCTTCTGGAAGTCAGGCAGGTTTTCCGTGGGGTAACTGCTCGTCACCTTACTGGTCGTATTGGGGAAAACCTGGGTGTAGAACTCGCCCGCCTCGGCCGCGTTCTTGTTAAACCAGATGTTGGGAACAATCTTTTGCATGGGACACCTTCTTTACTCCGGGACTGCCGCGAGGTTTGGATCCACGCCTAGCTGCCAACTTGCCGGATGGTCGAGTCATCGGGACCTCCGAGGACGTTAGGTAGCCAAGTGACGCGCATCACCTGAGTGCAAGACTATGCGGAACCGCTCCAGAAAACGAGACCCTGGGGCTGTATCAAAAGTCGGATTCCGTCAGAGGACCGGGTCCTGCCGATTTCTTGCACACCATCTACCAGCCGGGATACAACTGACAAACTTCCCGAGAAATGAGAAGAGGGCTGTATCAGTCGGTCAAAAGACCTTCTGATACAGCCCCACCCACCTTCGTACACCCCTACTCTTTGTCGTCAAGCAACAGACGAGCAGCTCTATTCGATTTCTGGTCGGCATACGGCGCCTTTTATCCTGTTACTTTTTATCCTGTTACTTTGAAGTACCGCGATTCCTCTCCACGATAGAGTTACGGTTTACACACTGACTGCACGGCCACGGCACGGATAGTTTGAACACCACGTCACGTGTGGTGTAGTATCGCGGGGCAGCAATTGATCCCGCGTAGCTCAATGGCAGAGCATTCGACTGTTAATCGAACGGTTGTTGGTTCGAGTCCAACCGCGGGAGCCAGCGAAGGCCCGGAAGTGATTCCGGGCCTTTCTCATGCGCCACGTATCCTTCCCCCAGGCCCACACCCTCTGAACCCTCTTTCCCGCAACCCTTACGTCCTCAGGAACACCCTTCTCTGTGAACACACCCCCACCGGCTCACACTTCGCCAGCACCCCCTAGCAACCCTCCGTCGAATCTCAATGATTCCTGTAAGTTTCCTGGGTGCGTTACGCCCGTGCATACCCCAGGATGATTCATCCTGAACGCTGGGGGTCTACTCTTGAGCGGTGCAATGGTTTTGGTCGATTCCTCTCATGGGAATTCCGGTGATTGCGGGTGCTCTCGCACTCGCACTGCTTCTTAGCGTCCTGCTTATCTGGCAACGAACCGCGGCCCCTCGGCGGCTCGCCTCCACCACTCTCCAAAAAAGGGCTATCTCACCCCGACGCGGCTGGCTGTGGTCACTCGTGGGAGCAGCCGCAGGAGCTGCGCTCTTCGCTATAACAGCGTGGCTCGTTGGGGACGTCCTCAAGGTCTTTGGAGATTTCGTTCTCTCCCTCGGGATCGTCATGTGGGTGGCTGTCGGAGGTGCGTTCGTGGGCCTCGCCGTCGGCGCAGTCGCCGTTCCAGGAAAGAAACGCCGCTGGTGGCACGTATTGACCGCCGCGGTTCTCGTTGTCGTCTCTGCTTCCACCGCTGGCCTCGGAGTCAATCGAGAAGTGGGGTATTTCGTTTCCCCCAACCAGATTCTCACGATGTTCACGACAACCAATCTTCCAGCGATGCCGAAGCTGCACACCGCCAACGCTGTCGCGTTGTCCCCACACTGGACACCGCCTGCGGGAGCACCTACCAGGGGCGAGCTTGTCCAGGTTGACATTCCGGCGAAGATCTCCGGTTTTGAGGCTCGGCCCGCTATTGTCTACCTCCCGCCGGCAGCCCTCACATCCGCTCCGCCCCGACTCCCTCTTCTTGTCACGTTCAGCGGCCAGCCCGGCTCTCCCCAGGACATCTTCAACTCCGGCCATCTCGCGGAGATCGCCGAGGGCTACCAGAAGACACACGGTGGCATTGCGCCCATCATCGTCTCTCCTGACCAGCTCGGCACCCCGCAAGCCAACCCGATGTGCTCCGACTCTGCTTTCGGGAAGAATGAAACCTATCTGATGAAGGACGTTATCCCCTGGATTCGCGCCACGTTACCGGTGGCGCAGGACGCCGCACACACCGCGTTCATGGGATTCTCACAAGGCGGCACATGCACGGTGCAGCTGGGATTTGGCCACCCCGACGTGGTTGACACCCTCATACCAATTTCTCCCCAACTGGAGCCAACAATCGGTTCAAAAACCATCGCGCGCGCCTTCGATGGAGACCAGGCGGCATTCACAACAAACACACCTCTCGCTCGCCTCAGCGCCCAAGGAAACTACCCGCATATGACCGCGGCCTTTTACGTGGGCGGCGACGATGCCAAGTACTCGGCGTGGGCGAACACTCTCGTGGATGCCGCTCGCAAACACGGCGTGGACGCCACCCTGACTTATTCGCCAGGAACAGGTCACAATTGGCATACCGCTTCGTTTGCCATGAAAGACTCTTTTCCCTTCATCGTTTCTCACCTAGGACTGCCCCAATGAGTTCCGATCACACGCCGCATCCCGAAAGTTCGCCGCGCGCTACAGAACAAAAGACGACACAGCCCCACGTCACACAGAAAACAATCGGCGCATTTCCTGCCTCCCTGCGCGAGATGCTCCCCACCCCAGGCACCAGCCCGGTCAGCTTGTCGCTACTCGTCATCCTTGTCGCGATGGCGATTCTGGCCCGTGTTCCTGCTACCCAAAACGCCGTCCACACGTGGTTCACCTTCACGTGGGATCAATTCTCCCTCTTGCGCATCTGGACCCCGTTCACCGCGCTGCTGGTGCCCGGGCGTTTTGACGGATTTCTCCTCCAACTGGCGGTTGTTCTCTTCGTGACTCCCCGGCTCGAGCGCCGCTTCGGCTCACGCCGCCTGCTCGCCACATTCTTCGGACTGGGAGCACTCGCACTTGTCTTGGGCACCGGCTTTGTTGCGTTCCTTGCTCACATCGGCGAGCCGTGGGCTACCAACGCCCATCAGCTTCTCGTGGGGGACCCCTCCATCGGCCTTATTGCTGCACTCGCCAGTTACGTCGCCTCCGCGCCTCCGGTGTGGCGGCGCCGCGGGTTGGTGGCCATCGGGGGCTACGTCGCCGTCGTCGCCGCATATTCCGGACAGCCGGGCGATCTCTGCCGCGCTCTCGCCTTCGTTTTGGGCTGGTTAGTGGGCCGGAAACTCCGCCGGAGTAGCGCGGGCCCGTCCCTCATCGGCCACCAACTCGTTTCTCACGGTCACGAAAATCGGGTGCTCGGTTCCACACTCCTCACCATGCTCGCGTTGGGTCCGGTGGTGTCAGTGGTATCGCACGCAAGTCTCGGGCTACTCTCACCGTCCCTCGTTTTGGTCGACGACGACGCCCTGCCCTCCTCCGAGACCGGTTGCTCCATCCTTGCCCTGGGGCGCGAGTGCGGGGATTGGCTCGTGTGGGGCCTGGAGGCGCGGCATCACACAACCGCTTTTATGCAGCTGTTGCCGGTTATTATCCTGCTTTTTGCAGCGTGGGGGTTGTTGCGCGGGCGGCGCTCGGCGGTGTGGATTGCCGCGGTGATGTTAATGCGCAATGCACTCGGCGTGATCATCACCTTCGTCAGTATTCCGTCGCATCGCGCTGAGATTATTGACAAAGCTCCCATGATTCAGCAGGTCGAGCTGGTGGTGCAGATTGTGGCGGTTGTTTTCGTCAATGTTGGGCTCGCAGCCTGGCTTGTCGCCCGGCGCCGCTCCTTCGATATTCGTATATCACGGCGTGGAACCATTCTCGGTTGGACTATGGCTGGGCTCATCGTCGTGGTGAGTGCCTGTGTTTTCACCGGTGCTGGATGGCTCGTTCACCGCCATCTACTTCCCCCGCCATCCCTTGGCAAGCTGTTCTGGACGGGGCTGAGCTTGCCGCTGCCGCCCTCAGCACGGCTGAGCCTGGGCCTCGCGGTTCTGCCCACATCCTTGGAAAGCCGTGCGGTCCTCACCCTGGTCAGCCTCGGAATGTGGCTTGCTCTCATCGTGCTCGCGCACAGGCTGCTCACCGCGGGTTTGTGGAACGTTGGACCATCTGAGGCAAAGGTGCGCGAGCGCCTGCGCATCGGCGGCGGTTCGCATCTCGCTTTCATGGCCACCTGGCCGGGAAATCGGCTGTGGCAAGATCCGGTGAGTGGCGCCGTCGTCGCCTATCGGGCCGTCGGCGGTATCGCCCTCACTCTCTCATCCCCATTCGGCGCACCTCGCGCCAATATGCTAAGTGTCGTCACGCGTTTCCATCAGTTCGCCGATGCCCACGGTCTGCAAGCTATCTGGTATTCGGTGGATGCCGAGGACTTTTCCGAGGTGGTCGAGGCACTCGGGTGGCAAAGCGTCGAGGTGGCCCAAGAAAGCGTAGTGAATGTACAGGAGTGGAAGACCGTCGGTAAGAAGTGGCAGGACGTGCGCAGCGCCATCTCGCGGGCGGGCCGCGAGGGTGTCAGCGCGAAGTGGACAACGTGGAGTGAGCTGACCGTTGGCGCCTACGCCCAGATCGTCGAGCTTTCGCAGGACTGGGTGTCAGACCATCCTCTTCCGGAGATGGGGTTCACCCTCGGCGGGCTCGACCAGCTCCGCGACTCAGACGTACGGCTCATGGTGGCAACAGATTCTGAGGGGCGCGTTGAAGGTGTTCTCAGCTGGCTTCCCACGTGGCGTGATGGCACCGTCGTGGGATGGACGCTTGATTTTATGCGGCGCAGATCCGACGCTATGCCGGGCCTCATGGAATTTCTCATTGCACAGTCAGCGACCCTTATGAAGGACGAGGGTATCGAGTTCATGTCGCTTAGCGGGGCGCCGTTGGCGGGGACAGGAACCACACGAACCGCTGGGACTGGCACAGGCGCAGACGGCACAAGTAGTACAGCCGCGAACGACAGCGATTCGGGCGCTCTAGGCGACCTACTCACCTTCCTCAGCAAGACGCTCGAACCCGTCTACGGTTTTCAATCGTTGCACCGTTTCAAGCAGAAGTTCCAACCCGATGTTCGCTCGTGGGTCATGGTGTTCCCCTCGGCCCTCGATCTGCCCGCTATTGGGCTGGCCGTCACCAGGTCCTACCTGCCTCATATGTCTGTGACGCAAGCCGTGCGGGCCGTCCGCGAGTTGGCGTAGTTTCCGAAATCTGGCGTAGTTTCTCCGACGAAATGGCTTGTGTAGTCCACAATGGTCATACCGCGCCTTGCTCACAACGACCCTTATCTGGACTCATTCCAACTCGTTGGGTGCCCTTGTCTTTCGCCCGGACGGGCGTAATGTGAATTATGTCATTGATAATTTCCATTATCCGGAGGATGCAATGTCTGGCACGCAACTTGAACGAATGAGAGAGGGCCGGGGCTTCATCGCCGCGTTGGATCAGAGCGGCGGTTCAACGCCGCGCGCCCTCAACCTGTACGGAATCGACGACGATCGCTACACCACCGATGAAGAGATGTTTGACCTGGTCCACGCCATGCGCGAACGGATCGTGACGAGCAAGTCCTTCACCGGCAAGCACATTCTCGGTGCCATCCTTTTCGAGAAGACCATGGATCGCACCTTTGACGGCCAGCCCGCCGCCGACTACCTGTGGGAGAAGAAGAACATCCTCCCCATCCTCAAGGTAGACAAGGGACTTGCAGACGCCGCCGACGGCGTGCGCCTCATGAAGCCAATCCCCGATCTCGACGAACTGTTGGAGCGGGCTAAGAAGGCCCACATCTTCGGTACCAAGATGCGCTCGGTGATTCAGAGCGCCAATCGCGAAGGTATCGCCGCGAACGTGGCGCAGCAATTTGAGATTGGTCAGCGCATCGCTGCGGCGGGTCTGGTCCCCATCCTTGAACCTGAAGTAGACATCAAGGCACCGGACAAGGAGGAGTGCGAGGATATCCTCTTCGACGAGATTTCCCGCCGCCTGGCCACCGAGACCTTCGATCTGCCCATCATGTTCAAACTGACGATCCCCACCAAGGACGACCTCTATGCCTCCGTCATCGACCATCCGTCGGTGCTGCGTGTGGTCGCCCTCTCCGGCGGCTACTCGCGGGTGGAAGCCAACGAGCATCTCGCCCGCAACCACGGCCTCATCGCCAGCTTCTCGCGAGCTCTCACCGAGGGCCTCACAGAGTCCATGACTCCCGAGGAGTTCGACGACGCCCTGGCCGCGTCCATCGTCTCGATCTACGAGGCATCAATTACCTGAGCGGGTGAGAAACCTCGGAGGTGACCCAGCAGCTTCCAGGCCGCGCGGCGCCGTCGTCGTTCTTCACGTGACGCGCGACGGCGTCGTGTATCCGCGGGTCCCGCACCGTACTCACACCGTACTCACATCGACCGCAAGCGAAGAATGGACGGTCCCGCCGAGGATTGAGCCCGCGGATACTCACGCAGCACTCAATTCTTGACAGGACCGTCCATTCTCGGACCACAATCCAACAAAC